>CAMZFG010000026.1 GCA_947306035.1 uncultured Clostridia bacterium
GTGCTCGGCCTGCAGGAGTTCCACGCTCTGCCGCGCGGCATACTGTATCCGCTTCTGATCCAGGCGGGCTACAAAGAGGTCATGATCGATCGCGGAGACGACACGTTCGATAACGGCGCGTCCACCCCGCTGTTCTATAAAGCAGACCGCCTTGAATTGCTGGATTGCGGTCACCTGCTCTATACCGACGCGCCGGATCTGAATGCGGCCGCCTACCGATCGCTGCTCGGTTCCTACACCATGGCGCAGGTCAAGGCGAACGATTATTCCAAGAGCATCACCTGGGGCATTTTCCGCGTCAAGGAAACGGGGCACGTTTTCATGGCCGCCTCGACGCACCTTTACTGGCGCAGGGACAACGACGTGCAGGACGACCGCGACGATATCTGGCGTCAGGTGCAGGCCGCCGTTGCCAAAGAGACGCTGCTTGCCGCGCGGGACGCGTATCTGGCGCGGCCGGACGTGACGATCGAGAGCATGCCCGTTTTCGTCGGCGGCGACATGAACACGACGACGAGCGGTTCCACCTACACGACGCTGATGAACAACGCGCCGTCGTCTTCCGGCAACTATACCGATCAAAACGCCATGCGGAACACCAATCTGCTGCTGCCGCTCAAACAGCGCATCCAGTATTCCACCAACCACCACCACGAGGGCAACTGGGACGATACGTACAACGTCTATGACGAACCGTACGTGGCCGCCAGATCGAGCGCGTACGAAAATTCGCTCGATTATATCTTCGTCGACGCCGCCTCTGCGGCGAACGCCCGCATGACCGTCAAAGCCAGCGCCGCGCTGTTCGATCCGTACGCCATGCTGGCCACCGACCACTGCCCGGTGATGATCGATTTCGACCTGGCCGACTGATATCCTATAAAAAAATAATATAAAAAAGTCTTGACAAATCCGCTCAAATATGATTTAATGTATTTTGTCACTGTAAAAAGCGTTTCGGGATACGGTCCGAAAGTACGCTTCCGATACCAATTTGACAAGGAGGTGCCACGATGCTCAGAACCTATCAACCCAAAAAGCGTCAGAGAAAAAAAGAGCACGGTTTTAGAAAAAGAATGAAAACTGCCGACGGCAGAAATGTTCTGAAAAGAAGACGCGCAAAAGGCAGAAAGAGACTGACTTATTAAGTCTTGCCGCCCACATAGAGAATCACCGATGTCTGCGGCGCTGTCACGGACATCGGGATTTTTTATCAGACGAACTGCCACCCGACCGACGGAAGCGAGAGGACAGTGAACCATGAAAAACTACGCCATCAAAGAACATCATCTCTACAACAAGGCGTTCAGCAAAGGCGCGCGCTTCGTAGGGCGCCTGACGGTGGTCTACGTGCTGCGCGACTACGCGGCCAAAAAACTGATGCTGGCCAACCCCGAAAAGCGCGCCATCAACCGCGTGGGCCTTTCCGTGGGCAAAAAGATCGGCGGAGCCGTGGCGCGCAACCGTGCCAAAAGGCTTTTGCGAGAGGCGTTTGCCGCCGTTAAAAAAGAGGGGCTCGCCACGGGCTATCTCATTGTGCTGGCCGCCCGCGAAGAGATCCGCGGCAAAAAGGAACAGGACGTAGAGAAAGAGCTGCGCCGCGCGTTTGCGATGCTGGGTCTTTGCAGGAGAGAAAACGCATGAAATATCTTTGTATCTGGCTGATACGCTTTTATCAGAAGTGTCTGTCGCCGCTGAAACGAAAACCCTGCTGTCGGTTCGTGCCGACGTGCTCCGCCTATGCCGTGGAGGCATTTGCCAAACGGGGCTTTTTCGCGGGATTGTTTCTGACCGTGGCGCGGGTGCTCCGGTGCCAACCGTTTTGCGCCGGCGGCTATGATCCCGTGCCCGAAAAGGGACTGTTTTACAGGGGTTCCCGCATCATACCGGCGCCCGACGACTGCTGCGCGGACGGCAGCAACCCCCCGCGGGTACCTTTGCGTCCGAACACTCCGACACAATCGAAGGGAGAAAATCCATGAAAAGAATGAAAACAACGGGCAGAGTTCTGGCGCTGGCGCTGGCTTTGGTCACGCTGGTCGCGCTGTTCGCTTCCTGCGGTAAAACGGCGACCGCCGATTACAGCTGGAAGGCCGAATACGGCAACGACCGCGACCCGGCCGTGGCCTATTTTGCCGCCACTCTGTCCCTGAACGCCGAGGCGCGCGAAAAATTCACCGCCGCCGCCCGTGGCTACAACATGAGCGCCGAGGGCTTTGACGACGCCGAACTGCCCGATCCCGATCCCACGGGCGTCAGTTTAGACGGTGCCAAAGCGGCGCTGGATCTGGTCAAACCCGCCGACGACGCCTCGCAGTTGAAGTTCAACGAATACCGCGACGCCCTGACCGCCGAGCAGGTCACCGAAACGGTGGCGCGCATGGCGACCGAGGTCGATCTCGGCGCCAAACGGGGCTTTATCGCCGCCATTCTGACCGGCATCGGCCAGTTTTTGCGCATTCTGACCAAACTGTTCGGTGGCAGTTACGTGTGGGCGCTGTTCCTGTTTGCCATCGTGGTCGAAGTCCTGCTGCTGCCCTTTGCCATCAAACAGCAGAAAAACTCCATCAAGCAGGCCCGCCTGCGTCCCAAAGAGATGGCCATTCGCAAAAAATACGCCGGGCGCAACGACCAGACGACCCAGCGCAAGATGAGCGAAGAGATCCAAAGACTGTATCAGCAAGAGGGCTTTAACCCCATGGGCGGCTGCCTGCCCATGCTGATCCAGCTCCCGATCATTCTGGCCCTGTACCAGATCGTGATCGACCCGCTGCAGTACGTGCTCGGCAAAGTCTCGACCCTGTCGGCCGCCCTGACCACCTACTGCAACACCGCGAGAGCCGCCGGCGGTCTCGGTATGAACCTCGGCAATTCCCGCGGCACGATCGAGGTGTTGTCCAATCTGGGCGACGGCAAGCTGGATGGTCTGCAGAACTTTGCCTATTTCTCCAACGCCGGCGAGTGCTATACCGCCCTGACCGAGAACGTGACCATTCCGAACTTCAATCTGTTCGGCCAGAACATGGGCCTGACCCCCAGCATCCTGTTCGGCAATTTCAAGGCCTACTGGTGGCTGCTGTTCGTGCCGCTGCTCACCTTTGCTTTCTACTTTGCCAGCATGAAGCTGATGCGCAAACTGACCTTCCAGCCCGTCGCCGTCGATCAGCAGACCGGCTGCTCCAACAACATCATGGACGTCGCCATGCCCGCGATGAGCGTGTATATCGCCTTTATCGTGCCGGCCGCCGTGGGTATTTACTGGATCTTCAAATCCATCATCACCACGCTGCGTCAGTTTATCATGTATAAGGCCATGCCGCTGCCCGTCTTTACCGAGGAAGATTACAAGGCCGCCGAGCGCGAACTGAAGGGCAAAAAGCCCGATAAGAAGCAGGCCGGCGTCAAGACCACCAAGAGCGGCGTGCAGGTGCGGTCGCTCCATCACATCGACGACGATGACGAGCCGCTGCCGCCGCCCGTGCCGGATCCCGTAGAAAAAGAGGAGACCAAATCAGAAAAGGACGAGGCCGACAGCGAACAGACCGAAAAAGAGGAGACCGACGAGGCCGAAACGACCAACGACAGCAAGTCGCCCGAAGAAAGAGAAGAGGAACAATAATATGAAAAAAGAGATCATCGTAACGGCCAAGACCGTTGAGGAGGCCGTTGAAAAGGCCGCCGCCGAGTTGGGCGCGCCCGACCGCGAGGCCATTGCATATACCGTGCTGGAAGAGCCGAAAAAAGGTTTTCTGGGTCTGGGCGCAACGCCCGCCAAGATCGAGGCCTCTTACCAGCAAAAGGGCGCCGACGCGGCGCTGGAACTGATCCGCACGCTGGTGCGGGAAATGGGTCTTGACGCCACCGTCACCATGACCGACGGCGAGGACGACAACAAGATCATCAAAGTGGACGGCGACAGCGCGGGCGTGCTGATCGGCCACCACGGCGACACGCTGGATTCTCTGCAGTACCTGGCCAACCTGGCCGCCAACAAGAAAACGGCGGGCGAAAAGCGGGAATACTGCCGCGTGACCGTTGACGTGGAGAACTACCGCGCCAAACGCGAAGAGACCCTGCGGGCGCTGGCGCGCCGCATGGCCGACAAGGTCCTGCGCTACAAAAAGAGCGTGATGCTGGAGCCGATGAACCCCTACGAACGCCGCATCATCCACTCCGAGATCCAGAACATCGAGGGCGTTTCCACCAACTCCATCGGCAGCGAGAACAACCGCAAAGTGGTGCTCTATCTGGATACCGAGGGCGCGACCGCGGGCAAAAAGCAAGCGGACGACGAGGACGAATTCGGCGAATTCTGATCGCGCCGCGAAAACCGGGCCGACTCCGACGAGTCGGCCCTTTTGGGAGGCAGTATGCATCTGACGGATACCATTGCGGCCATATCGACGCCGCGGGGAAAAGGCGGCGTTGCCGTGATCCGCATCTCCGGTCCGGAGGCGGCCGCCGTTCTCGGGCGGGTCTTTTTTGCCGCGGTCGCGCCCGAAAAAAGGCCGCGCCGCGTTTGCTTCGGCGTCATTCGCAACGCCGCGGGCGAGGCGGTAGACGAGGGGCTCGGCGTGTTTTTTGCCGCGCCCGCTTCCTTTACGGGCGAGGACGTGGCCGAGATCTCCTGCCACGGCGGCATGCTGGTGACAGAGACGGTGCTGGGGCTCGTGTTAGCGGCCGGCGCGCGCATGGCAGAGGCCGGCGAATTCACCCGCCGCGCGCTGACAAACGGCAAAATGCGGCTGTCCGAGGCCGAGGCGCTGGGCGCGCTGCTCGATGCGGGTACCGCTGGGCAAATGGCGCTGGCGCGGGGCGGCATGGAGGGCAGACTGGCCGACGCGGTGCGCGACGCTTACGCGCGCCTGTCGCTGATCTTGTCGGACGTGTACGCCAAGATCGATTTTCCCGACGAAGATCTCAACAGCATGAACGCCGACGAGTTGTGCGCGGCGTGGCAAAAACTGGCCGACGACGTCGGATGTCTGGCAGACACCTGGCAGTCGGGACGCGCCGTGGCGGAGGGCATCGAAACGGTCATCTGCGGCCCGGTCAACGCGGGCAAATCCACGCTGTATAACGCCCTGGTGGGCCGCGAGGCCGCCATCGTCACCGACGTGGCGGGCACGACGCGCGACGTTCTTTCCGAGACCGTGTCGCTCGGGCGGGTAACGCTGCGCCTGTCGGATACGGCCGGCCTGCGCGAGACCGCGGACACGGTCGAGAAGATCGGCGTGGATCGGGCGCTGGCGGCGGCCGAACGGGCGGAGTTGATCTTTGCCGTGTTCGACGGCGAAAAAGAGCCGGACGCGGCGGACAGAGCGCTTGCCGGGAAACTGGCGGCGCTGGACGGCACCGTGATCGCCGTGGTCAACAAGAGCGACCGCCCCTGCCGACTGCCGACGACGTTTTTGCAGAATTTCGATACCGTAGTCCGACTTGCGGCCAAAAACGGCGAGATCGAGCCCCTCGTTCGGGCGGTGGAAGAACGCTACTTTACCGAGGGCATCGACCTGCGGCACGATCCGGTCGTGGCCAACGCCCGGCAGTACGCGGCGCTGACCAAAGCAAAAGAAGCGCTCGGCCGGGCGATCGCGGCATTGCGGGATGGATTGCCGCTTGACGCGGCGTGCGTCGAGGCGGAGTCCGCCATGCAGGCGCTCGGCGAGGTGGACGGCCGCACTGTGGACGAGGATATCGTGGCCGACATTTTCTCCCATTTCTGCGTAGGAAAGTAACGTAAAACGAAAAAGCCGACCCGTCGGGTCGGCTTTTTCAATGCGCGCAATAAAGGGAATACAACCGCGCGCGGCCCGCGGGCGACGTGGCCGTCAGGGTGACAAAGCCCCCGGACGGGGCGGGATTTAACAGGTTTTGCCGTTGCAGGACCCGCGCGGTCTGCCCGACCGTGCCGTTCGTGCCGTCAAAGAACGGTACGTCGCCGAACACGCGCGTCAGCGACGCCCGCGCCAGAGGGAAATGGGTGCAGCCCAGCACCACGGCAAAGGGCCGCGGCAGGCCGCGCGTCAACTGCCGGAGGTAACGATCCATATCGGGGCCGTCGGCTTTGCCCGCCTCGATCAGGGGCACCATGCCGGGCGCCGGCAGGGGTATGACCCGCTCGCGCTCGCACGGCGGGACCAACGCCCTGAAACGATCGGAGCGCAGCGTGGCGGCTGTGCCGAGCACCAGAACGGTGCCGCTCACGGCGGCCAGCGCGGGCCTGACGGCCGGTTCCATGCCGACGACGGGCGTGTTTGAAAAGCGCCGCCGCAAACTTTGCGCCGCCGCGGCCGTGGCGGTGTTGCAGGCCAGCACCAGCGCTTTGCAGCGCCGCTCGCACAAAAGATGATCGGCGGCCGCCTGCGTCAGGGAGCGGATTTCCGTCTCGCTCCGGTCGCCGTAGGGGGCGTTGGCGGTGTCGCCCCAATAGACGAAATGTTCATGCGGCAGCGCTTTCTGCAGCGCCCACAGCACGGTAAGACCGCCGACGCCGGAGTCGAAGACCGCCACGGCGTCGGTCGGAGAATGCGATAAAAAAACACCCGTTTCGGGGGTAATGGCCATATCTGCCTCCTCCTACCGGGTGCTTTTTTATGGGTTTTGCGCCAGCAAATCGTCAAAAACGCGGCGAAAGTCGTCCGTCGTCGTCGCCTGCATCAGCGCGCCGCGCGCGGCGGCCGCGCCGACAAGTCCGCGGCAATACCACGCCATGTGTTTGCGCGCCTCGGCAACGCCCGTGCGAACACCTTTCTTTTCGACCATATCCGCGGCTTGCGCCAGCGCCGTTTGCAAACGCTCGGCGGGCGTGGGCGGCAGATAGGGCCTGTTTTCCAACAAAGCGGTGATCTCGGCGAACAAAAACGGGTTGCCGAGCGTGCCGCGCGCCGGCATCACACCGTCGCATCCGGTCTCTGCCAGTATATGCGCCGCGTCGTCGGCGGTGAAAATATCGCCGTTGCCGATCACGGGGATCGCGACGGCTTTTTTGACGGCGGCGATGATCGCGTTGTCGCTTTTCGGGGCGTAAAACTGATCCCGTGTGCGGCCGTGTACGACCAAAAGGTCGGCGCCGGCTTCCTCTAAACGCTTGGCCAGTTCGGGGGCGTTGCGGTGTTCTTTGTCAAACCCCGCCCGCATTTTGACGGTCACGGGCAGAGAAACGGCTTTTTTGACGGCCCGCACGATCGCGGCGGCCTGCTCCGGCTCCCGCAAGAGGGCAGCGCCCTCGCCGTTTGAGACGACTTTGGCCACGGGGCAGCCCATGTTGATGTCGATGGCGACGGGCAAAAGGCCGGAAAAACCCCGATAGGAGCCGGTCGCCAGCAGGGCGGCGGCTTTTGCCATCAGATCCGGCTCACGGCCGAACAGCTGCACCGCCATAGGCGCGTCGGTATCGTAGACTTTTGCCAGCGGCGCGGTGCGCAGCGGCGCGCCCGCCCGTCCGCGCTGTTCATAGCAAAGCCCCTTGGCCGATACCATTTCGCTGACGACGTATTCCGCGCCCATCTGCCGGCATATCGCGCGGAAAGAGGCGTCCGTCACGCCGGCCATGGGGGCCAGCATCAATCCGTGCCGCAGGGTGACGGCGCCGATCGTGAGCGCCATCAGCCGTTGAAGAGGCGCACCGCGTGGCAGGCCTCGGTGTGAATGTGCCGGCAGAGTTCCGGCGAAAGCCCCGCGGCGATGCCGGGGTCGTTTTCCGGTTTGACGACCGCCACACGGCGGCGCCCCGTCAGCGTATAGAAGATCGTTGCGGCGGCGGCGTAACTGCCCGCCACGGCGGCGTGCGCGCCGTCTTTATCGTACAGCAGATCGGCCGGCACCGTCACCAAAAGGCGCGCAAACACCTCGCCCGCGGGCGCCAGCACGCAGGCGTTGCGGCGGCAGAACGAACCGTAGGCGTCGGTCATGGCCTTTTGGCGTTCGCGATGATCGCGCGCGGCCCAGGGCATGTAAAAGAGAAGAGGCACGCCCGCCTCGGTCGTCATTTTCAAAAGTCGTTCCGCGCCGCTTTTGAACAGATCGGGGTCAAAGTCGGAAACGCGGTCCTGCGCGACGACGGCGTCGTAGCCCCCGTAGCGGATGTTGAAGCGCGTGCTTTGCTCGTCGCAATGGTAGGTCAGCGGTTGACCGCCGCGCGTCAGCATGGTGACGTGCGACCGTTCGCCCGTTCCCTCGAGCAGGGCTTTGACCATGGCGGGCATATCGTTATAATACGTGTGACTGTTGCCGATGAAGAGCAGTTTCATAAAGGGACCTCCCGGCGGCCGGATGCCACTTGCATTTTACCATATTCCGGCGTGACCGTCAAGCCGAAGGCGAGAAAAAAGTCGGTTTTCGCGGCCGCGTTTTCATCGCAAAAACCGCCGCGCCGGCGGCAAAAAAGAACGGCAAATGACCGCCGCGGGCAGAAAAGGCGTGGCTTTTGCCGCTTTGCCGTCGTTTTGCGCGACCGAATGGGGCTTGACCGCCGCGTGACCCTGTGATAGCATAAGGGCACTTGCCCCCGGAGGGCGGAAGGAGGAGAAAAAATGAAGGTTTGGAAAATGGTAGGATGTCTGGCTCT
>CAMZFG010000027.1 GCA_947306035.1 uncultured Clostridia bacterium
TCTTTTCCTTTTCATTATACTCAAAAAGCGCGGGATTTTCAATACGCCCCCGCAAAATGCCGGGCAGGCAAAGGGCGCTTGTGCGCGGCGGTACGGAAAGACGTATGCCAAGCGCGACAAAGGGCCCCCCGCAAGGGAGCCCTTTGTTGTGCGAAAGAGTGCACAAATGATACATAATCAAGGCAAAAGCGCCTAAATGATACACGTTCGCTGCCTCTGCAAACCAGAATTTATCTGCGAATCATAATGCCTTTCATATACGATGTTTCATTATGTGTTCGATACACTTCCATTTTCTCTTCTTCCGTGCATCCGATCAGTATCTTGATTTCTGAATCTCTTTTCAATAAATCGACAATGCATATGACGGCATCGATTCTTTTTCCGTCGCTTCCAACCCAAACATCAATTCCCGCACCATCCATAGAGGCGGTATTTTTCAGATAACCATAGTCAACGCGATAGATAAAATCCGGAAATTTGGGATGTGCAGAACCTTTAGGTCTATCAATCACAATTGTAGATTTATTCACTAACTCATCCAACGCATTCCAGAATGCTTCATTGTAGTTGTCCATATCGTTACCTCCGCAAATCCCGGCTTGTCAGGATATAAGTCCGTTATTCACTCTTTTCTTTCAAAGTCTTTATAGATGAAATAAGCATCCGTCTGATCGCGCCGCAATCGTTTTGTATTGGTTTATATGTTTCTTCGTCCATATAGCCTGTTTCAAACAGCAACTCAAGCCAGTACTCTGTTTCATAAACTTCTTTCAGCGAAATCTCGAACTTTGATATGAAATCTTTTGTTCCCTGCGCGTACTGCGCTTCGTGGATATTGGCGCCGATAGACGTACCGCTTCGAAGCAGTTGATTTGTCAACACGGATTCGTGCTGTTTCTCTTTGATTGCTCTGCAAAGAAGTACAATTTGCTTTGCGAAATCTTTGGATTTATCGCGCAGAACGCTGTCAGACATTGTCATCACCTCAAACCAATTATATCAAAAAATCTGTAGTCTTTCAAGTTATATTGCCGCTTTCAGCGGCAGTTATATTGTCCCTGCGGGACAGTTATATTTCTCGCTGCGCGAGAAGTTATATTATATTCGCCTTTTAACTGCGCGCAGCGCAATATCACTCGGCGCAAGCCGAATATAACTGGGCGAAGCCCAATATAACTCGCCGCAGGCGAATATAACTGAAAAAATCCTGATTTGGTAGACAAATCAGGATTCTTTCTTGGCGCGGCATGGGGGACTCGAACCCTCGACCTACTGGTTCGTAGCCAGGCACTCTATCCAACTGAGCTAATGCCGCATACACGCTTTTTGCGTGCTCAACTATCATAGCACGGCGCGCGGCTTTTGTCAAGGGGAAACGGAAAAATTTTTGTTTTTGCCTTTTTGCCGCGCCGCGCGGCGCATAGAACGGGGGCGGGCGACGGATACTGAAAAACGAAATGCGGCCTGAAGGGGTCGGTTTTTTCAAAGCGGGGCAGGGCGGCCCCGCGGCAAGGGGGCGGAGAACGTGGAAGGAGAACGGGCGGCGGTGCGAACGCTGGTGTATCTGCTGGTGACGCTGGCGGTCTATCTCTTGCTCTGGCAGGTGTTGTCGGTGTTTTTCGACTGGCCGCTCTACTACTATTCGCGCCTGATCGAGGCGCTGGCGCTGCTTCTGTTCGCCGCGCTGGCCTGCACCACGCCCATGCGCTTTGAGGAGATGGGCATCGTCGTGCCGGCGCGGGTACTGCTGCGTTCGCTCGCGCTCGGCGGCGGTGTGGCGGCGGTGGTGACGGCGGGGCTTCTTTTTGCCGCGCGCGGGCAGCCGGAACACGCGTTTTCCTGGCACGTTACGGGGGATATTGCCCGCGCGACCTATTTTTTGGTCGCCCCGTTCCAGGAGATACTCGGCAAAAGCGTCATGCTCTACGGTTTTGAGATCGTCACGGGGCGGCGCGGCGCTCTTTCCGTTCTTTTGTCGGCCCTGACCTTCGGCATTTTCCACGTGGTCTACGGCATTCGCATGATGCTGCTCTCCATGCTGCTCATGCTGCTGACGGGCTGGATGTTCCACCGCGAGCGCTGCGTGTGGGGCTGTGCCGCGGCGCATTTTGCCTGCGGTTTTCTGCCCGGGTGTTTCGGCTTTTCGTAAAAGCTTGCGCGCCCGCCGCGTTTGTGCTATACTGAAAGCGGAAAGGGGGGAGCGCCGTGCCGCAGAAAAACGAGAAAATGGTCAGCGGGAACTGCGAGACCTGCGAGTTTTACGACTACGACGAGGAGTACGAGGTCTATACCTGTTCCATGCGCCTGGACGAGGACGAAATGCGCCGCTTTATGCTCAAAGACACGCAGAACTGCCCTTACTACCGCTTTTACGACGAATACAAAAGCGTTCATAAGCAGATCTGACCCCGCAGAGAAACGCCGCCCGCCGGGCGGCTTTTTTGCTTTTCGGGGCAAAATTCCGGCAAATTTCATCAAACTGTCACAAAACCGCCCAAAAAAGCGGGCGCGGGCGGTTGATTATTATGATAAAATATGCTATACTATATCCAACTGTAACGTTCGGCGCGCCCGCGTGGGCGCGGATATGCGGAAAGGAAACGGATATGATCAAAGTTGAGCATCTGGTCAAACATTACGGCGCCAACTGCGCGGTGGACGACGTCAGTTTTGAGATCGCCCGGGGCGAGGTGGTGGGCTTTCTCGGCCCCAACGGCGCGGGCAAGAGCACCACGCTGAACATCATCACCGGCTATCTTTCCTCTACGTCGGGTCGGGTGACGGTGGACGGCATCAACGTGCTGGATGCGCCGCTCGCGGTCAAACAGCGCATCGGGTACCTGCCCGAACAGCCGCCGCTTTATCCCGATATGACGGTCGAGGAATACCTCATCTTCGTCTACAACCTCAAAAAGTGCGACCTCAACCGCACCAAGCACCTTGAGGAGATCTGCGAGGTCGTCAAACTGACGGACGTGTATCACCGCCTGATCCGCCACCTGTCCAAGGGCTATCGCCAGCGGGTCGGCATTGCGCAGGCGCTGATCGGCAATCCGCCCGTCATCATTTTCGACGAGCCGACGGTGGGCCTTGACCCCAAGCAGATCATCGAGATCCGCAACCTGATCCGCACGCTCGGCAAAGATCACACCGTGGTGCTCTCCACGCACATCCTGCAGGAAGTGCAGGCGGTGTGCGACCGCATCATCATCATCAACAAGGGCCGCATCGTGGCCGACGAACTGACCGAGAACATCGACCGGGTAGCGGGCAGCAACAGCCGCTACACGCTCAAGATCTGCGGGCCGCAGAAAGAGGTGCTGTCGCTTTTGCGTGCGCGGCACGACGTCATTTACGCCGAGTCGATGCCGACGCGTGACGGCGACGCCTACACCTATCAGGTCGAGGCGCAGAAGGGGCTTGACATTCGCAAGTCGCTGTTTTACGCCATGGCCGAGCGCGGCTGGCCCATCGTGGGCATGGAGTCGATCGGCATGAGCCTTGAGGACATTTTCATCTCGGTGGTCGACAAGACGGACAACCCCGAAAGGGGTCGCGGCAAGCGGGGCAGAGCCGCCACCGCGGAGCAGGATATTGCCGCCTCGATCCTGGCAAAGACCGCCGAAAAGCAGAAAAATACCGAGCCGTATCAGGGCGACGACTGACGCGGGGGGAAAGGAAAAACGTATGTTTGCCATTTTCAAAAAGGAATTGCGCGCGTACTTCATCAACCCGGTGGGGTACGTGTACGTGGGCGTGTTTCTGACGGCGGCGGCGCTGATCTGCGCCTACACCACCATACAAAAATCCAGTTACAGCACGACCGCCTATTTTCAATACCTGCTGTTTGCCTTTGTCATTCTCATCCCGCTGCTGACCATGCGCCTGTTCTCCGAGGAGAGAAAGATGCGCACCGAGCAGTTGCTGCTGACCTCGCCCGTCAGCATCACGGGCATGGTGTTCGGCAAATATCTGGCGGCGCTCTCGCTGTTCGCCGCCACGGTGCTGGCTTCCTGCGTCAACTTTTTCCCGCTCTTTTCCTACGCCATCCAGGAGCGCGCCACCTCGACCACCGACGCCCACGTGGGCCCCGTCGGCGGGCAGATGGTGGGGTGCCTTCTCGGCGTACTGCTGGTCGGCGCGGCCTTCATCGCCGTCGGCCTGTTCGTGTCGTCGCTGACCGAAAATCAGTTGTCGGCGGCGGTCATCACCATCGGCGTGCTGGTGGGCATGATGCTGATCGGCGTGTTCAACAGCTACATTGCCGCCGCCCCCGTGCGCGCGGTGCTCAATTGGATCTCCATTCTCTCCCGCTACGAGGGCTTTTCGCTGGGGCTGTTCGATTTTGCCGCGGTGGTCTACTACCTTTCGATCAGCGGGGTATTCCTGTTTTTGACGGTGCGCGTGTATGAAAAGCGCCGTTGGGGTTAAGGGGGTGCCGACATGAGAATGCCTAAATTCCTGCACGATAAAAAATTCCGCTACGGCAGCGTCTCGGTGGCCCTGACCGTGGTGGTGGTGGCGGCCGTCATTCTGTTCAACGCCGCCTTTACCGCTTTAGCGCGCAAAAATCTGTGGTATATCGATATGACGCCAGAACCCCGCTTTACGCTGTCCGACGCCGCCAAGACCTATCTCGACGGCATGGACGAGAGCAAAGAGGTCGTCATTCAGTTCTGCGACACCAAAGACGCCTGGGAGTCCAACACCACCCAGCGCGAGGTGCTGAAGACCGCCGAGGATATGGCCAAGGCGCACGACAACGTCAAACTGGAGTTCATCAACATTTACGCCAACCCCCGCGCCGTCGAGGGTTACAGCGAGCGCACCGGCAAAGCCGTCAACACGCAAAGCGTCATCATCAAGAGCGGCACCGAACTGCGCATGCACGCGCTCAAAGAGTTCTTCACCTTTGACAGCACGCAGCAGAACATCACCGGCTACAACGGCGAGCAGATCTTCGTTTCCGCCATGCTGGCGGTGACGCAGGCCGAAATGCCGCTGCTCTGCGCCACGGTCAACCACGGTGAGCAGGATCGCTTCAACAGCGACAACGCCGTGCTGCTGCTGATGGAGCAGATCGGCTTCAAGATCCGGCTGCTCGATCTCGCGCGCGAAGACATCCCCGCCGACTGCCGGCTTTTGCTGGTCTACGGCCCGACCGTCGATTTTCTCGAGCGGAGCGCGACCAGCGACGTCTCGGAGATCGACAAACTCGAGGCGTATCTTAACGGCAACCGCTCGATGATGGTGTTCTTCGACGACCACACGCCGAAACTGCCGAACCTGGAGCAGTTCCTTGGCGAATGGGGCATTGCCATTGCCCGCAAGAGCGACGAGACCTATCAGGTGCAGGACGCTTCCACCTCGCTGACGGTGGACGGCCGCACCCCCGTCGCCACCTATTCCGAGGGCGGCACGGGCGCCGATATCACCGCGCAGCTGCGCGCCACCGGCCACCCCAAATCGGTGGTGTTCCCGAACGCGACGGCCCTGCGGTTCGCCGACCTTTACACGGTGGAGTATATCGAGAGCGACGTTTCCTACAACTATGCCCGCTACAGTTCCGGCGCGACCAACCGCCTGTGCTACAAGGTGTTCGAGTCCTCGACCGACGCCACGGCGCGCGCGGGCGGCCTGCTGGTCGATAAAGAGGACGACGAGCGCTACAACTATATGCTGCTCGCCTGCCAGACGGTCGACGATTTTGAGACCAACCGCACCCGCCACTCCTTCATTCTGGCCTCTTCTTCCACGGCCTTCGCCTCGTCGGCGGCGGTGGATTCCCGCTACGGCAACCGCACGGTGCTGGCCTATGCCTGCAACACCATGGGCAGTCTCTCCGTGCCGGTCTCGATCGATTGCAAGTACTACGCCAGCACGGATATCGTGGGCATAACGGCCAAGGCCGCCAACCAATATACCGCGGTGCTGGCCCTTCTGCCCGCCCTGACGGCGTTGGTCGTCGGCGTGGTGGTGATGGTAAGGAGAAAATACGCATGACGGAAAAACCGAGAGAAATACCGGCGCCGCGCCGCGTACAATCGGCCCTGCGCCGTCAGCGTTTGGCCGTGATCGTTGTGGCGGCCGTCGTGGCGCTTCTGGCGGCGGCGCTGGCCGTGACGCTCTACTTTACCTCGCGGGTGACGTTCGTCGACCCGGCGGACGGCGTCAAATACTACGCCGTGAAAAAGAACGGCGTGTACGTGCTGCGCGACGCGGATCGCAACGTGCTGCGCGTCAACGGCAACGGCAACTACGTCACGGCGGCTTCCACGCTGGTCAGCGTTGACGAAAAGAACGGCGCCTGCACCGTGATCGCCACCGTGATGATCGAGGGCGACGAGACCACCCGCTTCGACGCGCTGCGCATGAAGTACGACGTGCTGCTCTATCCCCATATCGAGCGGAAAGAGATCACCTCGATCGAGGTGCACAACCGCGTGGATACGTTCCGTCTGCTCAAGTTTCTCACCGTGGACGAAACGGGGCAGGAACTCACCTTCTTCGCTCCGGAAGACCGCCCCGACATCAGCGTAGACACCACCGGGCTCTTTGCCACGCTGGTCAACGCCACCGGCTATACCGTGGCCAAAATGCGCATCGACAAAGAGACGGTGCGGCAGTACGGCTTTGCCGAATACGGCCTGCCCGAGAACCCCGACGACGCCGAGGTCTACTTTGTCATTCGCGCCGAGGGCGGCGTGGAGCACAAGGTCATCATCGGCGATCTGGTGCCGACGGGAGAAGGGTACTACGCCCGCTACGACGACCGGGAAAACGTCTATATTTTAGGGCGCCTTGACGCCACCGAGTATTACGGCGGCACCGAGCAGGCGCTGTTCGGCCCCGTCGAGGGCTACGTGTCGCCCGTCAAGGGCTCGCACAACATGACCAACAGCAACTATTTCGACGTGACCGATCTCACGATCGTCGACGCGGCCGATCCCGGCACGCCGATCATCCAGTTCTCCTACAGCGGTTCCATCGACAAGCGCAACAATACCTTTTACGCCAGCTACCCCTACGTGGCGACCGGCGATCTTGCCGGCTACTACGTTGACTCGATCCGCGCCGACACCATTCTGTATCAGATCTACACCTGGTCGCCCTCGCGCGTGGTGGCGCTGGAGCGCACCGACATGGACGCCGACGAATTCTCCGCCTGGATGGACGGGTACGGCCTCGGCGTCGGCTCCTACGCCTACCAGGTCAGTTTCACTTTCAACCGCGACCGCAGTTACGATCCGCTCACGGACAAAGACACCGTGCGCAAGCAGGATCAGGAAAAGCACACGCTGGTCATCAGCCACCTGCAGGAAGACGGCAACTATTACGTTTACAACGCCTGCATGCTGTATAACGCGGAAACGGGCGCGTTCGACAAGGCGGCGCTCGGTTACCGCATGATCGTGGCCATACCGCAGAGCCAGATGAACTTTTTGCTCTGGGACGCCATCGACTGGGTCGAGCCGCGCATCTTCTCGGACTATATCGCCTACTGCGACCGCATCTCGGTGCACGTGGCGCCGGGCGGCGGCACGTTCCCCACGGGGCGCGACGTCACTTTCTATATCGACAACAGCGCGTCGCTGGCGAACGCCACCAACGAGAGCGAGACGATCTCGACCGACGCCATGGTGGTGCGCGACGATCGGAACACGGTACTCGACACCTATCAGTTCAAACTGTTCTACAAGTCGCTGCTCTACACGACGCTGACGGGCACCTCGTCGCTTTCCGAGGCCGAACAGCAGGCCCTGATCGACACGGGCGCGGCGGGCGCCACGCTGTCGCTGACGCTGCATTTCCGCCCGGTGCGGTATAATACCGAGACGGGGCGCTACGAGGAGACGGGCGAAACGATCGAAAAGACCTATTGCTACTACACCTCGTACGACTATCCGCGCGAGGCCTTTACCACGCTTAACGGTGCGGGTCGGTTCTACACCGTGCGACCGCGCGTGGAAAAAGTCATCCGCGATCTCGGCCGCCTGTACGCGGGCGAGACCATCGACCCCATGGCGACCTATTGACGCCAGAATAAAAGGCCCCAGCTGGGGCCTTTTTGCAAAAAACTGGAGGGACTTTATGCGTTCGTTATACATACCGCTGATGAACAGCGCCGTCACGGCCTACGGGCCGGCGGCGTATTTGCCGGAACTGTCGAAACTGCCCGTCGGGCGTATTTTTCTGGCGGTGGATCGCACGGTCTTTTTTGCGCGCGGCGAGGAGCGCCGGCAGGCGTTGTCGCATCTTCGCGAAAATGCCGCCGCCTTTCGCGCGGCCGGTTACGCCGTGGGCCTTTGGACGCAGGCCTTCGGCTTCGGCGATCGTCTGTCGGAGGCGGCGCGCGCCGTCAGCGCATCCTATACGCATCTGCGTTCTGTGACCGGCAAAGAAAGACCGCTTTGTGATGAGTTTTGTCCGGAAAACGACGCTTTTACAGAGGACTATACGGCGTATATCGGGGATCTGGCGGGCGTCGGCTGCGACATGATCCTGCTCGACGACGATCTTTGCCT
>CAMZFG010000028.1 GCA_947306035.1 uncultured Clostridia bacterium
AGATCTTGGCGTATTTGAGATCGGCCGTCACTTCGGCGCCCGTCACGCTGATGAAAGCGCCGCTCACGCGCGGGTCTTTGACCGAGCGCAGAACGTCGGCCAGCGTTTTTTGCATCTCGTCGTTGATGCGGCCTTTTCGATAGTTGGCCATGGCAAAACCGGGCACGTGCCCGCTCCTTTCTCAAAAAGGGCCGCCGCGGCGACCCTTTTGTACGTTACTGCGCGGCTTCGACGATGGCGCGGAATTTTTCCGCCACCAGCGAGGCGCCGCCGATCAGCCCGCCGTCCACGTCGGGCTTTTTCAGCAGTTCGGCCGCGTTCTTTTCGTTCATCGAACCGCCGTACTGAATGGTGGTGGCTTCGGCCACTTCCTTGCCGTAGAGGTCGCACAGCACGCCGCGAATGACGGCGCAGGCGTCCTCGGCCTGTTCGGGCGTGGCGGTCAGGCCCGTGCCGATGGCCCAGACGGGCTCGTAGGCGATGATGACGTTCTTCATCTGCTCGGCGGTGATGCCGGCGAGATCCAGTTTGATCTGCATGGCGCAGATCTCGTTGGTGATGCCGGCCAGGCGCTGCTCTTTGACCTCGCCCATGCACAGAATGACGCGCATGCCGGCGGCCAGCGCCGCTTTGGCACGCAGGTTGACGGTCTCGTCCGTCTCGCCGAAATACTGCCGGCGCTCGGAGTGGCCCACGATGACGGTGTCCACGCCGATGGCCTTGAGCATATTGGCAGAGACCTCGCCCGTGTAGGCGCCCTTTTCGGCAAAATGCACGTTTTCGGCGCCGATCTTGATGTTGGAACCCTTGGCCGCTTCCATGGCGGCGGCGATGGTGACGTAGGGAGCGCAGAAAATGACGTCACAGTTGTCTTTGCCCGCCACAAGGGGTTTGATCTCGTTGATGAAAGCGGTCGCCTCGGCAGGGGTGAAATTCATTTTCCAGTTGCCGGCAATGACCGTTCTTCTCTTTGCGGAATTCATACCGTGACCTTCTTTCTTATTTGTCGAGCAGGCAGGCGATGCCGGGCAGTTCCTTGCCCTCGAGGAATTCAAGGGAGGCGCCGCCGCCGGTGGAGACGTGGGTCATCTTGTCGGCGTAGCCGAGTTTTTCGACCGCCGCCGCGCTGTCGCCGCCGCCGATGATGGAGATGGCGCCCGATTCGGCCACCGCTTTGGCCACCGTGTCGGTGCCGTCGGCAAAGTTCTTCCATTCGGAAACGCCCATGGGGCCGTTCCAGACTACGGTGCCGGCGCCGATCAGCGTTTTGGCGTAGAGTTCCTGCGTCTTGTGACCGATGTCAAGGCCCATCCAGCCGTCGGGAATGGAGTCGGAATAAATGTTCATAAAGGGGGTGTTCTCGTTGTACTCGCGGCCGATGATGTTGTCGACGGGCAGCAGGAACGCCACGCCCTTTTCGCGGGCTTTCTTCATCAGGTCGCGGGCCAGATCCACTTTGTCGTATTCGCAGATGGAAGTGCCGACCTCGCAGCCCATGGCCTTGAAGAAGGTGTAGGCCATACCGCCGCCGATGATGAGCGTATCCACTTTTTCAAGCAGGTTGTTGATAACGCCGATCTTGTCGGAAACTTTGGCGCCGCCGAGAATGGCGACGAAGGGGCGTTTGGGGTCTTCCAGGGCCCCGCCCATGATGGTGATCTCTTTCTGGATCAGGTAGCCGCACACGGCGGGCAGGTAGTCGGCAAGGCCGGCGGTGGTGGCGTGCGCGCGGTGCGCGGTGCCGAACGCGTCGTTGACGTAGATGCCGTTCTCGCCCACGAGAGAAGCCAGTTCTTTGGCAAAGGCGGGATCGTTGGCCTCTTCCTCTTCGTGGAAGCGGACGTTCTCCAGTAGCAGCACTTCGCCGGGCTTCAGCGCGGCGGCCTTCGCCTTGGCGTCGGGGCCGATGACGTCGGCGGCCATCTGCACGGGCGTGCCGAGCAGTTCCGCGAGGCGGGCGGCCACGGGAGCGAGAGACAGTTTTTTGACGTCGCCATCGGCCTTTTTCAGCGCGGCGGCGGTGGCGGCTTCACGTTCCGCCTCGGGCAGCGCTTCGATCTTTTTCTTCTCTTTTTTGTCGAGTTTCAGTTTGGCGTTGAACACGTTGTGGGGTCTGCCCAGGTGCGAGCAAAGAATGACCGCCGCGCCGTGCGCCGTGAGGTACCGAATGGTGGGCAGAGCGCCGACGATGCGTTTTTCGTCGGTGATGACGCCGTCTTTCATGGGCACGTTGAAATCGCAGCGGGCAATAACTTTTTTGCCGTTGACGTCAACGTCTTCGATTGTTTTCTTGTTGTAGGTCATAAAAGCGACCGCCTTTCATAAGATTGTTGCCCCGGGGGGCTTGTCCAAACGGATGTATTATAACATACTCTGCGCATATATGCAAGAGCATATTGACAAAAATTTTTCAATCTCGCTCTCACCGCTTCAAAAAGCGATCCAGCCAGCCGCTCTGCTTGGCGTCCTGCGTCTTTTTCGCCGGCGCGGCGGGCTGTGACTTGGCGGGCGTTAGTCGGATCAGGCGCGGCACCGTGCTTTTCCCTGCCTGCTCCGGTCTTTTTTGCGCGGGCGCGGCGGGTGCTTCCGGGGCGGGTGAGACGGGTGCTTCCGGAGCGGGCCTTTCGGCAGGGGGCGTCGGCGCGTTCGTTGCCGCCGGGGCGGCGCCGGGATCGTGCGCCGGTATCGTTTCGGTCGGCGCGGGCTGTCCTTTGGCGGGTCTTGTCGCGTTTAGCCCCCGAACGGGTGCTTTTTTGCGCGGTTTTCGCGGCGTCGTTCCCACCGGCTCCTCCGCCGCGGGCGGCAGCGTGAGCGGGCGGAAACCGGCCGGCTCGGACAGCACGGCCTCGACCTTGCCGACGCCGCCTTTCAGCATGGAGATCGCCCGCAGGCAGGCCTTTTTGGTGGCGTATTCCGGCGAGACGATCACGCTTTTGCCGTTGGCGGCCATCAGCTCAAAACGCCAGCCCTCGCCCCCGTACAGCGCGAATTTCGGGTTGTCGGCATACTCTCCCGCCCCCACGTCGACCACCGGGGCGACGGGCGCGAAGCGGCAAAGACTGCGCATGCCCTTTTTGCAGGCGTCGAGATTGGCGTAATACCGGGAGACGGCCAGGGTGCGGCCTCCCTCTCCCTGCAAGAGGAACCGGTCGCCCGCCGCGGTGCGGGTCACCACAAATCTGCCCATGCGATACACCCCCTTTATACTACGTTCGATTATACCATATTCTCTTTTTTCTGTCAAGCGAAAAAGAGGCCCGGCGGCAAGCCGCCGGGCATTGGAACGTCACGCGGTGAAGGTGCCGCTGAGGGTGAGAACGGCGCAGCCGTTTGCCGGAATGGAGATGCTGCGCGCCGGATTGAGGGTGAAGAGGTTTTCGTCGGAGACGGTGTAGTCGGTGTTCGGGGTCAGCGTCTCCTCGCTGCCGCCGACGGTCAGGCACACGCCGGAGCAGGTGAAGTTGACCGGCAGCTGGTCGGTCAGCTGGTCGAGCGTGACGGCCTCGCTCCCGTTGTTGGTCATGGTGAACGTGTAATCCACGGTCTCGCCGACGTCGGCGCAGCCGGGCGCGCTCTTGACCAGCGACAGCACCGAGCGGGTGATGGTCGCCTCGGCCGAAGCCGTGCAGGTCGTCTCGCACTGATACTCGTTGGCGCTGACGTCGATGCAGGCGGTGATGCTGTTCTCGTCGGTCGCGGCCACGGTGGCGTTGTGCGACAGCACGATGACGCCGCCCGCGGGCACGTCGCAGGAGAGCGAGAAAGTGGTGGGACAGCCGGTGCAGACGGCGACGGGCACCTCGGTGATGCTGCCGCCACAGGCCAGGAACGCCGTGACGCTGTCGCCGACGCACACGAGAGCCCCGTCGCCCATATCCGCCGAAATGACGGGATCCTGCAGGGTGCCGGTGCCGGTGTTCTGGATGACGGCGGTATAGAGAATGGTATCGCCCGGCACAAAGGTGTCGGGAGAGGCGCCGTAGGAGGCGACAAGGCCGTAACTGACGTTGAGTTCGGTCGCGGCCTCGTTGGAGGAAACGGACGTTTGCTGACCGCCCTCTGGCGTGAACAGCAGCGTGCCGTGATTGATGATGATGGACATAGGCAAAAGGTTCCTTTCGGGTATTACGGTGGGCCCGCCGCAGTAACAGAATATGCCGCACGGCCGCGAAAGGCGACAAAAAACGGGAAGAAACGACGTTCTTCCCGTTTTTTTGACAAATATGCTTATTTCTTGGCGATCTCTTCCAGCAGTTTGGTCTGCTTTTCGATATTGGCGTAGAACTGTTCGAGCGTAGCGGCTTTCTTCGCTTCCTCGGCAGCGGCGGCCTCTTCGGCGGCCTTCTTGTCGGCGGCGGCTTTCTCGTCGCGCGCGGCGGCCATGGCGGCAATGTCTTCCTGGGTCTTGCCGGATTTACGGAAGGCAAGATACTCTTCTTTGGTGTAGCCGCAGTAAACGGCCTGGCTGTTCTCTTTGATGCGGTTGAAGGTGCGGATGATGAGGAACAGCACCAGCGCGATCAGGATGAAGTTGAGAATGGCGGTGATAAAGGCGCCCCAGTCGATGTAGATGGAGTTGGCCAGGTCAACGACCGTTTCGCCCGTCTCGGCGTCGGTGGTCTCGACTTTGTTCAGGTAGGTGTAGATCTCCTGCAGGCCCTTGCCGCCGGTGATCTTGAGCAGGAACCAGTTGACAATGGGCATCAGGATGTGATTGGTCAGGGCGCCGACGATCGCGCTGAACGCGCCGCCGATGATAACGCCGACGGCCATATCGAGCACGTTGCCGCGGGTGATGAACTTTTTGAACTCCTTAAAGAAGCCCTTTCTTTCTTTTTTCATTTGTGCTTTCCATTCCTTTCGTTTCTTATCCCGTTCGGCCTTTTCCGCGGCGGCGATCCGAGCCTGCAAAACTTCCATGTCCTCTTTGCTCATCGTAAACCTCCTTGCGCGGCCGCACGGACGGTACTAAAAATATAGCACACTCCGGCGCCGCTTGTCAATGTTTTTTAATATTTTTATAAAAAATTCGTCCTTTTACGGCATGGGCACGCCGTAAACGCGGGCGGCGTTGCCCGCCAGCATGGCGCGGTATTCCCGCTCGTCAAAGCCGAGCGAAAGGAAGCGGTCGAGGTCGGTCGCCGCCGAAAACAGCGGAAAATCGGTGCCGAACAACACCCGTTCCGGGCCGTATTGCCGAATGGCCGCCTTCATGTGCGCGTCGTCGAGAAACGACAGGCACGAGGAAGCGTCGACGCACAGATTGGGCTCGTCCGCGAGCGCCGCGGCGGCCTCGTTCCATATACTGTAACCGCCGAGGTGCGCGCCCACCACCGTCAAGCGAGGAAAGGCGTGCAGCACGGGTTTTAAGCGGTTGGGGTTGGAAAAATCGTAGCGGCTGTCGCCCGTGTGGAACAGAACGGGCAGCCCGTGCTCTTCCAGAAAAGCGTAAGCGTCCGTCATGCGCGGGTCGTCGATGGGAAACGCCTGGATGTCGGGGTGCAGTTTGACGCCGTGCAGACCGAGCGCCGCGAGGTGCTCCAGGTCGCCCCGCATATCCTCGCTGGCGGGGTGCAGCGTGCCGAGGCCCGTCAGCACGTCGGGGTGTTCGGCCACGGTGGCGGCGATAAAGTCGTTGATGCTGCGCACCTGACGCGGCGCGGTGGCCACCGACTGGATGACGAAACGGTCGATGCCGTCGCCCCGTTCACGCGTCAGCAGCGTGGTCACAAGGCCGTCGCCGTGGGCGGTCAGGTCGTAAAACCGCTCGATGCCCGCCACCGCTCTGGCGGCGATCTTCTCGGGGTAGACGTGGCAATGCGCGTCGATCACAAAATAACCGTTCTTCGTCATGCCGTCACCACGCTCCCCGCTTTTTCAAGTCCCAACAGTTTGACCGCGTCTTCCCGCATTTTGTATTTGAGGATCTTGCCCGCCGCGTTCATGGGGAAAGCGTCCATGAAGCGCACGTAGCGCGGCACTTTATGGCGCGCCATGCTGGCGGCCACAAAATCTTTCATTTCTTCTTCGGTCATGCTCTCCCCCGCTTTGAGAATGACGCAGGCCATGATCTCCTCGCCGTATTTTTCGTCCGGCACGCCGATGACCTGCACGTCCTCGACTTTGGGGTTGGTGTAGATGAATTCCTCGATCTCTTTGGGGTAAATGTTTTCGCCGCCCCGGATGATCATGTCCTTCAGGCGCCCCGTGATGCGGAAGTTGCCCTCCGGCGTGCGGGCGGCCAGGTCGCCCGTGTGCAGCCACCCGTCCTTGTCGATGGCGGCGGCGGTGGCTTTGGGCATTTTATAGTACCCTTTCATCAGGTTGTACCCGCGCGCCAAAAACTCGCCGGGCACTCCGTCGGGGCATTCCTCGCCCGTTTCGGGATCGACGATGCGGCACTCGATCTCCGGCAGCGGCCGCCCCACCGTGCCGACGCGCACCTCGATGGGGTCGTCGGTCGAACTCATGGTGCAGCCGGGCGAGGCCTCCGTCTGCCCGTAGACGATGGTGATCTCGGTCATGTGCATCTTCTCCACCACGTCCCGCATGGCGGAAATGGGACAGGGACTGCCCGCCATGATGCCGGTGCGCATATAGGAAAAGTCCGTCTTTTCAAAGTCCGGGTCGGAAAGCAGCGCGATGAACATGGTGGGCACGCCGTGGAACGCCGTGATGTGCTCGTTGTGGATGCAGGCGAGCGCCGGTTTGGGCGAGAAATACGGCAGCGGCAACAGCGTTCCGCCGTGCGTCATGGTCGCGGTCATAGCCAGCACCATGCCGAAGCAATGGAACATGGGCACCTGGATCATCATGCGGTCAGCCGTGGAAAGATCCATGCGATCGCCGATGCATTTGCCGTTGTTCACGATGTTGTAGTGCGTCAGCATAACGCCTTTCGGAAAGCCCGTGGTGCCCGAGGTGTACTGCATGTTGCAGACGTCGGAGGGGCTGACGGCGGCGGCGCGGCGGCGCACTTCTTCCACCGGCACTTCGGCGGCGCGTTCCAGCGCCTCGTCAAACGAAAGACACCCCGCCTGCGAAAAGCCGACGGTAATGACCCGCCGCAAAAACGGCAGGCGACGCGCATGCAGGGCGTCCTCTTTCTTCTTGCCCGCCAGTTCGGGGCAAAGCTCGGCCACGATCTCGCCGTAGCGGCAGTCCTTGGAGCCCTCGGTCATGACCAGCGTGTGCGTGTCGGACTGCCGGAGCAGATACTCGACCTCGTGGATCTTATAGGCGGTGTTGACCGTGACCAGCACCGCGCCGATCTTGACGGTCGCGAAAAACGCGATGTACCACTGCGGCACGTTGGAAGCCCACACCGCCACTTTGGCGCCGGGCCGCACGCCGAGCGCGATGAGCGCGCGGGCGAACGTGTCGACGTCGTCGCGGAACTCGCTGTAAGTGCGGGTGTAGTCGAGCGTGGTATATTTGAACGCGTACTGGTCGGGAAACTCCTCGACCATGCGGTCGAGCATGGCGGAAAAGGTGACGTCGACCAGCAGGTCTTTTTTCCATACGAAGCGGCCCGTGTGCGCGCGGTTCCAGTAAAGCCCGCGTTCGCCCGTTTTGGGGTCGCCGTACTGGCGGATGTAGTTTTCAAACTGCGACAGCACGATCTCGATGTCGTCGAGTTCCGGGCACCAGGCGGGATCCCACACCAGCGAGATGAAACCGTCGTAGTTGACGGAACGCAGCGCCAGCATCAGGTCGGCTACCGGCAGTTCACCCTCGCCCGCCAGGCAGTATTCCACCCCGTTCGGGGTCTTTTTGGCGTCGCGAAAATGCACGTGCCGCACGTAAGCGCCGAGATTTTTAATGACCTGTTCCGGTTCTTCGCCCCGCTCGAAGTAGGCGGCGCAGAAATTCCACAGCGCGCCGAGATGGTCGCTGGCAAAGCCGTCGAGCAGGTCGCGCAGCACGGCGGTATCGGCGTAAAGCCCCGAGGTCTCGATCAGCAGCGTCACCCCGGCCGTCTCGGCCATGGGCAGCACGGTTTTCAGCAGTTTTTCGACCCGTTCCGGGGCTTTTTCGTCCTTTTCGGCGGCGCGCAGACGCAGGAACGGGATGTGCAGCGTGTGCGCGAGATCCAGGCAGGTGCCGATCTCGGCGACGGCGGCTTCGGCATCCGTGCCCGCAATGTCCGCCACCGCGTCGATGCACGGCAGGGTCAGTTTTTTCTCGTACAGCCCGCGCAGCGTGGCGGCCACGCGGTAGTCGCGGAACGCGCCCTCGTGCGCCGTGAACAGTTCGTTTCGCACGTTGTGCGGCTCGACGCCCGCAAAGCGGAGCGACACGGCCAGATCGCACAATTCTTCAAAAGAGCGGCCGTGCCACCCTTTTGTGGAAAAGGACAGTTTCATGCCTGCTCCTCCTCGTAAATGATCTTGTTGACCGC
>CAMZFG010000029.1 GCA_947306035.1 uncultured Clostridia bacterium
CGCGTCGTCGGTCGTCTGCCCGTCTGCGGGAGCGGTCGGCGTTTTGGCGCAGCCCGCCGAAAAAGCAAGAGCCAGCAGCAGCAAAACGGAAAGTATGCGCGTCCATGTTCCGGTCTTCATGCCATGTCCTTTCAACGCCGCTTTTCGCGCCGCGTGATCTACCATTTTTTCTGCAGCGTCAGAATATTGTGCCCGTTCTCAAAGGCGTAACCGACCCCGTCCATGACCTTTTTGGTCAGAAAGATACCAAGGCCGCCGATCTCCCGTTCGTCCGCCGTCAGCGTCACGTCGGGGTCGGCTTTGGAGAGCGGGTCGTAGGGTCTGCCGCCGTCGATAAAAGTCAGCGTCAGCGTCTTTTCATCGGGCGCGCACAGCGCGCGCACGGTCACATCGCCCGTGCCGGGGGCGTAGGCGTAGTGCGCGATATTGACGAACACTTCCTCCACGGCCAGATCGATCTGCATGACCGTTTTCGGGGGGCAGCCCGCCTTTTGCAGCCGCTCGCCGATAAAGTCAGTCACCTCCGGGAGACATTCTTCCTTTGCCGCCACGGTCAGTTCGTCCGCGCGCTCCGGCACCGGCACGTCAAAGGTCAGCGTATCCACGCGTTCGAGCAGCGGGAGCAGGCGCGAGAACCACAGGCCGCGCTCGGCCTCGTCCCGCCGTGCGTCCCCGCTCGGGAACAGGCATTTCCAATCATACAGATAGGCGTAGGAAAGGCAGCGGATCTTGTCTTCGACGGCGTTGATCTTTGCCTCGTCGTTCGTGCCGAAGTAGGCGACCAGCGTCTTATGCCAGAAGCGGTCTGCCGTGGCCTGGTCGTAGCCCTGAAAGCGCAGGATCTCGCCGGGGTCGTACTCGGAATAGCCCCGATACGCGTTATACATATGCAAAAACTCAAATACGGGGTGACCCACCGAGAGCGTATCCATATCGATCAGCAGCGTTTCGCCGCCCGCCCACATCACGTTTTTGGTGTGGCAGTCGCCGTGCACCAGACAGTCGCTCTCGGGTATGGCCTCTGCCATTTTCATCAGTTTGCGCCCGAGTTCCTCCGGCAGGTGAGCCGCCGTGCGCGCCACGGCCGACAGCGTTTTTTGCCTGATCGAGGGCAGTTTGCCCGCCGGCGCGTGGATGGCGTGCAGTTTTTTCAGGATCGCGACGTATTCCGCCACGCAAAGATCCATTTTCTCCGGCTCTTTGGCCAGTATATCGGAGAACGAGCGGGCGTCGAGCAGCTCGAACACCGAGCCGTAACCGTCGCCCACGCGCACCACGTCGTAAGAAATGGCCGTGGGCACGCCCAGCACCAGCGCCAGTTTGGCCAACTCACGCTCCCGACGAATGTCGTCCGGTGCCTCCGCGTTTTTATACGTTTTGATGACCGTGTCGCGGTCTATGCGGTACACTTTGCCGTTGTACCCTTCGCCGATGACCTCACAGCCCTCGACCGACACCGTGCGATATGCCCGCTCCACCCGCATCATTTCGGTAAAGCCGGTCACGTCGAAAATGTCGTAAACGTCGGGGCTGACGTTGACGACGGCCAGGTCGGGGCAGGTCTTTTTCAGGCGCAGGATCACGCGCAGACCGGCGCTGGAGATATAGGTAAGGTCGGCCGCGTCCAGCACCACGGGGCCGGTGTGCCCCGCCCGTTTTTCGGCGATGTCCCGCTCGACCGCGGCGGCGTTGGCGGAGTCGACGCGCCCCGAAAGGGGGATCGTACACACAGCGTTTCGCTCGTTCGTCATATCGTATTCTCCCGGGCGGCGCCCATGTACTTGAAAGCAAGCATGGTCAGGTCGTCGAATTGCTCCGCCCCTTTGACGAAATCGTCCACAGCGGCGCGCACGTTCTGCAGCACCGCGTCGGGTGCGGCGGCCGGCGCCGCGTTCAAAGCCGCCAGCAGGCGCTCCGTGCCGAACATGGCGCCCTCGGCGTCGGTGGCCTCCGGCACGCCGTCGGTGTAAAGGAACAGGGCCGCGCCCGGTTCCAGCGTCAGTTCGTATTCCCCGTACCGGACGCCGTCCATGCCGCCTATGACGAAGCCGTGCTTGTCTTTGATGAGTTCATAAGCCCCGTCGGCGTGCTTCAGGATCGGATATTCGTGCCCCGCGTTGGCGGCGGTCAGTTTGCCCGTCGATATTTCGAGAATGCCGAGCCAGACCGTGACGAACATCTCCTCGCGATTGTGCGCGCAAACGGCGGCGTTGGCGGCGGTCAGGATCTGCGCCGGCGATTTGCCCGCCATGGCGTTGTTGGCCAGAATGATCTTGGACGCCATCATAAAGAGGGCCGCCGGCACGCCTTTGCCCGACACGTCGGCCATGACCATGCAAAGGTGGTCGTCGTCGATCAGAAAGAAGTCGTAAAAATCTCCCCCGACCTCTTTGGCGGGGTCCATGGCGGCGTAAATGTCGAATTCCCGCCGGTCGGGAAACGCCGGATAGATATTCGGCAGCATATCCGCCTGAATGCGGGTCGCCAGATCCAGTTCGGACTTGATGCGGGCGGTCTTGACGTCTTTTTCGTGCTGCGAGGTCACCATGTCGCGGCCGCGCCGCGCGATGTTGCAGCTGATGACCGAAACGATGGAGAACATCAGCCAGCGCGGAAAGTAGTCGTAGAGCATGGTGTTGATCGTCAGCATCCTGTCGTCGGAGATCTTCTGCACCGCCTCGCCGAGAAAGCCGCCCGTGGCGATGATCTCGGTGCCGGCCGGCGCGGTGACGATGTTGATGTTGATCATGCCGTGCGTGGCGCCCCAGGCGGCCGAGCAGGCAAAGACCACGGTGGTGACCAGCGACGTGAACACGGTCAGCCGCCGCGAAAAGTAGCGGCTGCTGAGTACCACGGGGATCACCATGAGAATGGCGGCCTTGTGCGTCAGCACGCTGTCAAGGCGCGCGTACACGATGACCAGACCCAGCATCAGCAGGTGCTTGAGCCACCACGCGTCGTACTTGACGGCGCGGCACACGATCAAAAGGATCAGCACCTCGACGATGGCCTGGATAAAGGGCGGGAATACGGACGAAAGCGGCAGCAAAAACACGCCCGCCGCCGTCAGGATCAGCAGCAGTACCAGCAGAATGCCGCTGCAAAGTAAGGTCAGCGCGCCGAGGCGGTTGGCCTGTACTTCCGTTTCGTGGAACATCTCGTCCGCCGTCAGCCGCAGCCGCAGCCGGCGCCAGAAAGTGTCCCGTTTTTCCCGCGCGTCCGTTTGCCCGTTCATTCGATGGTCAGAATGTCGGCAAAGCCCGTGACTTCAAAGATCTCCATCACGGTCTCGTTCACGCCCCGCACGATCATTTTTCCGCGCGCGTTCATGGCCTTCTGCGCCGAGAGCAGCACGCGCAGACCCGCCGAAGAAATGTACTCCAGCGCCGAAAGATCAAAGGTCAGTTCGGTCACGCCGGGCAGAGAGGTCTGCAGTTCTTTTTCCAGTTCGGGCGCCGTCAGGGTGTCCAGGCGTCCTGCCGGGGCGATCGTCAGCGCCCCGCCGTTTTTCGTTTTGTTGATCGTCATATCCGTTTCCTTTCCGCACAATGGCTCAAAAATTTTTGTAAACGATGATCTCGACGCTGCGCCCCACGATGCGCACCTTGACGTCGTCGGCGATATTGGCGACGATGGATCTTTCCAGTTCGTCCCACTCTTCGGTCGCCGCCTCGCCGTCGCCGAGGTGCTTCTGCGCCTCCCGGCGGTAGTCGGTCATAGACCAGATCATGGTGTTTTCGCTGATGTAGCCGCCCATGGTGTCGACGGGGCAGTAGTACCCCGCGTAAGGAAAGGCGTCTTTGGCGTTGATCAGCAGATTGGCGATCATCACGCGGATCTTGCCCATCACGCCGCGGGCGGCCTCGTTTTTGCCGCTGGCGGAAGCGGCCAGCAGCTGCCGCTTCATATCGGCCGTCATTTCGACGCGCGCTTTCATGTGCAGTTCAAACCGCCTGCCCTCGTGTTCAAGCCAGTAATCGGCCGAAACCGTGCCGGCAATGCCGCGCAGCATACCGAACAACTCCTCCGACAAAAGCCGCAGGTGCAAAAGGTCTTTGCGCGACAGGCCCTCGCCTTCGCCGAGCGCCTCGGTCAGGGCCAGCGCTTCCCTGACGCCGACGTTCCCGTCGGCCACGACAACAACGTTCGTTTTCATGTTTTTTCCCTTTCTTATACGATGTGCGGAATGTCCGTAAATCCGGTCACTTCCGGAATTTCCATCATGGTCTTGCCGTTCCCGGGGTTTTTTCCAATGTTCTGCATGCCCTTTTCCCCCCGATCCCGTTCAGGCCGCATCGGTCAGCTTGAGATACCGGACCCGGCGCAGCGCGACGGCGTTGACGATCACGGTAAAGAGGACGGTCAGCGCCGCGCCGCACAGCCAGGCGATCGGGCTGACGCTGCGGTCGAATTGCAGAAACGCCTGTTCCAGCGTGCGGATGATGTTGTAACCGATCCCGACGCCGACGCCGATGCCGAGCACGATGCCCGCCGCGGTCGTGAAAAACGTTTCGCGCAGCAGGTACAAAATGACCTCGCGCGTGGTAAAGCCGTTGACGCGCATGATGGAAAGTTCGCGCTTTTTCTGCGTGACGTACATGTTGGTCAGGTTCAGCTGCACCACGCCCGCCATGACGGCCGCGATAAAGATGAACAGCGCCACCACGGTCTCGAGCATGACGGTCGAACTCTCGATCACGGAGCGCTCCGCGTCGGCGGCGGTGACGGACTGATAGCCCTCGATGCCGGCCAGCGTCTTTTGCAGCGCGTCGCCGTCCGCGCCGTTCAGGCGCACGAAGCAGGCGTTCGGCCGGCACGCCTCGCCGTACAACGTCTGATAGTAAACGGGGCTCATGATAATGGCGCGGCCGATGTAGTTTTCATACACGCCCGCCACGCGCACGGTGGCCGTTTTGGTGCCGCCGAGGGCAATGTCGAACGTGCTGCCCGCGTCCAGGTCGTATATCTCGGCCAGGCGCCGCTGTATCAGCACGCCCCGGTCGGTCGGCGCGCACGGCTTGCCCGTTTTCACGTCGGTCAGATGATAAAACTCTTGTATGGTGCGGATATCGCCGCAATACAGCTCGGCCGCCTGCAGGTTCTGAATGGTATAGGTCACGTTGGCGTCAAAGAGCGTCGCCCCGGTCGCGCCCGCCGCTTCCAGCGCGTCTTCAAACGCCGCCTGCGTGCCCGCCTCGGGGTCGAAACGCACGCAGATATCGTAGTCCACGATGTCGTTATACTGTCGTTCGACGCAGCCGCGAACGGCGTGCCGCAGCGTCAGTCCCGTCACGATCAGGGCGCAGCAGCCCGCCACGCTGACGATCGTCACGACGACGCGTTTTAGGTCGGTGCGCATGTTCAGCAGGATCAGGCGGGAATAGAGCGGCAGCGTCCGCCCGCCCCGTTTGGCCGCTTTCTTTTTCGCGCCCGGCATTTTGGGCTGCATCAGCCGGATGGCCGGCTCGCGCAGCATTTTCAGCGTGGCGAACGCAATGGCGAGAAACGCCAGCAGCGCGCCCGCGAAAAACACGATCACCGTCGGCAGGAGCGTCATGCTGATGCGCGACATATCCACCTCGTAGTAATGGTCGAAGCCGCGGATCATGATCGGCGCGATACCGAAGCGCGCCGCCGCGATGCCGAGCCCCGCGCCGATCGTGGTGCCGAGCACGCCGAAGCCGAGATATTTCATAAAGATCTCGCGGTTGAAAAATCCGAGCGCTTTGGTGGTGCCCACCTGCCGGCGCTGCTCCTCCACCATCTTGCCGACGGTGGCGAAAATGACCAGCGCGCCGACCACGACGAACAGCAGCGAAAACGTCACTTTCAGTTTTTCAAAATTGCCGCACGCCGTCTGCAGCTGCACGAAACTGGCGTTGCCGCCGCCGTCGAACACGAACCAGCGGCCGGGATCCTCGGTGGCCGTCAGATACCGCTCGTGCCCCTCGTCCCACAGCGCGCAGGCGTCGGCGAGCTGCCGGTAGCCGTCCGCGGCCTCTTCGGCCTCGTTGATCAGCGCCGTGCAGATGGCGTCCATATAGTAGTGACCGAGACCGTCCTGCGGCGCGACCTGGTTCAGCACGGCCTCGTACAGGGCGACCAGCAATTCGTCGGGCACGCTCTGTGCTTCGATGACGGCACGAAAGTAATCCGCGAGCGGCGAGGCGAGGTCGATGCGGGTGTTCTCGGTGATCCAGAGATAGCGCGCCGTTTCACGCGCGTCGTCAAGATCCGGCACGCGCACCTCGGCCCACTGCATCAGGCCCGCGGCCGCGTCGTTCGGAAAAGCCGCCGTAAACGCGGTCTTGACGGTGTCACGTATCGTGGCCTTGGCCGCTTCCAGCTGCGCGTAGCCGTCGGTCAGCTGCGTCTGCATATCGGTCTGCCGCCGGGCGAGCGCCGCGGGCGCCAGTTCGTCCTGCAGCCGCGCCGTCACCGCCTGCGTCAGCTTTTGGTATTTCTTTGAAAAACGATCAAGGCCCGCGGGCTTTTTCAGCGCGATCTCGGCCTTCATGAAGCAGCCGCCGAGCGCTTCGGCGTCAAAAGCCGTCGGCCGCACCAGCAGATACGGCACGTCGGGCACGATGTTGTTGAGATGATCGGGGTGAACGACGATGCCGGTCACGACGAACGCGTCGCCCGTCAGATACGAGGCCGCCGTGCCCGCGACCCGCAGATCCACGGTGTCGCCCACGCGCAGGCCGAGAGCCGCCGCCAGTTTTTGCTCCACCGCGCACTCGTCGTCTCTCTCGGGCAGTTTTCCCTCGATCACGTCGGGCCGGTTGAACCGTTCGGTCAGCGAGACCGCGGTCACGTCGCCGCTTTCGTCGCCGAACGAAGCTTTGGCGGAAACGGCATAGACCCCTTCCGCGTCGGCGACGCCCTCCGTGTTTTTGATGTCGGCAAGATCCTGCTCGGTCAAAAGAAGGGTCGAAACGACCTCGACGTCGCGAAAATGCAAACGGTCGTACTGCGCCGTGCCGTTGTTATACAGCGAGGCGGCCGTGTAGTCGATGCCGAGAAAGGCCGCCACGCCGATCATGGTGATGATGATGACGGAGAGGAACGAAACTTTCTGCTTCCAGATGTTCCGCAGTCCGTCCTTGATCTGCGTTTTCTTCATCGCGTCACCAGACCAGTTCTTCGGCGTGCACGGGGTGCATGTTCTTTTTGATGCTGGCAATGCGGCCGCCCCGCACCTTGACCACCCGGTCCGCCATTCTGGCGATCTCGGGGTTGTGCGTGATCATCATCACGGTACTGCCGTCGTTTTTGACGATGTCCTCGATGACTTTCAGCACCTCGATGCTCGTCGTGTAGTCGAGCGCCGCCGTCGGCTCGTCGGCTAAGATCAGTTTGGGGCGCTTGACGATGGCGCGGGCAATGGAAACGCGCTGCTGCTGACCGCCCGACATCTGCGACGGGTAGTTGTCGGCGCGCTGCGTAAGGCCCACTTTGGCAATGGCCTCCGCCGCCGGCATGGGGTCTTTGACCAGCTCGGCGATGAACTGCACGTTCTCCAGCGCCGTCAGGTTGGGCATCAGATTATAGGATTGAAAAATAAAGCCCACGTAGTTGCGGCGGTACGCGGTCAGATCAGCGTCGGACGGGTGCGAAAAATCTTTGCCGTCTATGGTCAGCGACCCATCCGTCAGAAAGTCCATGCCGCCGATGATGTTCATCATGGTCGATTTGCCGCAGCCCGACTCGCCCAGCACCACCACGAACTCGTTTTTGTAAATTTCGAGGTTGATGCCCTTCAGCACCTGCACGGTGCCCGCCGCCGAGGAGAACTCCTTGGTCACGTCGCGCAGCACGGCCAGCACTTCCTTTTTTTCCTGAAAATCGACGAGCAGCCCTTTTTCCTCGATGGTGATGGCCGCCAGCGACGCCATGCGCTCGCACAGCCGCAGCTCCTCTTTGTCGTAGCGGCTGCCGTCTTTCTTGTTGACGATCTGTACGCAGCCGATGACCTCGTGCAGGTTGTTCAGAGGCACGCAGATCATGGTCTCGGTGGTAAGGCCGTTGTCGTCGAAGACCGAGCCGTCGTAGCGCGCGTCGTTGACCGCATCCTCCACGATGACGGAGCGGCCCGTTTTGGTCACCAGACCCTCAATGCCGAAGCCGTTTTCCACCGTGATGTTGGAGATGTCGGCGGGGCCGATGTGAAAGAGGGGGCAAAGGCGATCCGTTTTGGGGTCGAGGAACCAGATGGCGCCCGCCTCGCTGTTGAGCGTGGCGACGATGGTCTCCAAACTCCCCGACAGCGCGTCCTCCAGGTTGTCGACCTCGAGCAGCTGCTCCATGATCTTCCATTTGGCCTGTTCAAAGCGTTT
>CAMZFG010000030.1 GCA_947306035.1 uncultured Clostridia bacterium
GAACATATTGCGGTAGGCAAAGCGCGTGCGGCGCAGCAGGCGTTCGATCAGCATATCCGCCAGCATAATGCCGAGGGTCGCGCCGACCCAGCAAAGGGAGAACTCCAGACAAATCAGGCCGCGATACTCAAACGGGCAGCCGGTATAGTCCCAAATACGCAGATGATGCGCGGTCAGAAAATACAGGCCGAACAGGTATTCGTATCCCGTCAGCAAGGCCCCGCCGAGCAGAGGCAGCACGAGCCAGCGCGCCACGCCGCGCAGCGGGATGCGGCACAGCGCGATCAGCAAAAGGCAGGCAAAGCCGCCGAGAAAAAACGTATGCGGCAGGGGCGGATCATGGTGCCGGTACAGGCGGAACAGCACCTCGATCAGGTAATAGAGCCCGCCGGCGCACGCAAATTGCAGCAGCGTTTTGACGAGCAGACAAAAACTTCCGCGCACGGCCACGGCTCCCCCCCTTGTGACGTTGACGTTTGAACAAATCCATTATAATACATCTCGCCCCAAAATGCAACGCTCTTTTTTGCGGCCGCGAATGGCAGTATTTTCCGGCCGCCTCGCGGTATGAAGAGCGCATAGCCGGGCACAATAGGGTTGCGGGAAAAAGTGAAAAAAATCACTGCCCGCTATTGCAAATGATCGTTTCATCTGTTATACTATAAGATGAGCCGTGAAATAAGGCCATACCAGCCGGGGGAGTAGCGGGGCCCTGTACCTGAAATCCGCTATACGCAGGGGTAGATCCCTTTTTTGAGGGCCGGAACGATGCGGCCGGAGCGTAGTTTTTGTGTTGACGAGCGGGTCTCGCGCAATCGGACGCCGCGAACCATGTCAGGTGGGGAACCAAGCAGCATTAAACGGTTTTACCGATGTGCCGTGAGGGCGCCTGCTTTGAGCAAAGAGTGCGAATTCCGCGCAAAGTCGAGGTTCGATCCAAAGGTGTATGGTCTTATTTTGCGGCTTATGTTTTTGAGAAACGGAGGGGGAAAACGCGATGCATCAGGCGCTTTACAGAAAATGGCGGCCGCGCATATTTGACGACGTGTGCGGGCAGGAGCACGTGACCTCCGTTCTGCGGCATGAAGTGGCGGAGGGCACGCCCAACCACGCCTACCTCTTTTGCGGTTCGCGCGGCACGGGCAAAACGACCTGCGCCAAAATTTTGGCCAAAGCCGTCAACTGCGAACACCCCGAAAACGGCAATCCCTGCGGCGTGTGCGCCGCCTGCCGTGCCATTGAGAACGGCAGCGCCACCGACGTGCTGGAGATGGACGCCGCCTCCAACAACGGCGTGGAGAACATCCGCGACATCCGCGACGAGGTCGTCTACACCCCGTCGTCCCTGACCTACCGCGTCTACATCGTCGACGAGGTACATATGCTGTCGCAAAGCGCCTTCAACGCGCTCTTGAAAACGCTGGAAGAGCCGCCGGCGCACGTCATTTTCATTTTGGCCACCACCGAACTGCAAAAACTGCCCGCCACCATCGTGTCGCGCTGTCAGCGGTTCGACTTCCGTCGCATCGCCACGCCCGTGCTGGCGGCGCGGCTTGCCTACATTGCCAAACAAGAAGAGATCGACCTGCTGCCCGAAGCCGCCGACCGCATCGCCCGCATGGCGCAGGGCGGTATGCGCGACGCCATCAGCTTGCTTGAACTGTGTGCGGGCACCCGCCGCACCGTAGACGTGGAGACCGTCAACGAGATGATGGGCTCCGGCGGGCGGGAAGATATGCTGGCGCTGGTCACGGCCGTGGCCGACGCGGACTACGACCGCGTGTTCGGCGCGGTGAACGAGGCGGTGAACGCCGCCCGCGACCTTGCGGTCTTCTGGCAGGACCTTTTGGCGGTCTACCGCGATCTTTTGGTCGTCAAAACGACAGAGAACGCCGCGCGTTACCTCGACCTGACCGACGCCGAAACGGCGGCGCTGGCTGCGGTGGCGGAGCGATTTGACAAAGGGCGCCTGCTGGCGCATTGCCACCTGATCGAAGAAGCGTTTTTCGCCATGCAGAAAGCCAACGCCGTGCGCCGCATGGTGGCGGAGCTGACGCTGCTGCGCATGTGCGACCCCGCGCTCGACACCTCGACCGAGGGGCTTCTGGCGCGTATCGAACGCCTGGAAGACGGATCGGCCGCGGGCGCGGCCGAAAAGCCGAAAGTCAAGCCGCTGGCGGCGGTCGGACCGCGGCCGGCCGGGCCGGTCAAAGCGGCGCCCGCCCCGCAGGCGGCGACGGAAAAGCCCGTGGAAACGGCGCCCAAAGCGGCGCAAGGTGACGAAAAAACGCGCCGGACCGCGACCCCCGCAGAGGGCGGGCGCGTACTGCACCGTCTGCGCGGATTTGCCAACTGCGTCGAGCGCATCGGGCGGGACAACCCCCTGCTCGGGGCCTGGCTGCGCGAGGTGCGCGCCTGCCTGACGGAACAGGGCAGACCCCTTTTGCAGATGCCGAGCGATTTTGCGCTTACCATGGTGGAGCAAAACGACGGTCGGCGGCTGCTGGCCCGGGCGATCGGGGCGGAGCTGCAGAGAGAAGTGCGCGAACAGGACATTCTGTTTGAGGTGACGACCGAAAAAGACCGGCAGACCGACGTGCTGCTCGACGACCTGATCGAGGCGGCGGGCGGACGGAACGGACCCGAAGATCCATAACCGAAAAGGAGCGACATACATGAGAGCGAATTACCCGAAAGGCATGGGCGGCGGCCCCCAGAACATGAACGCCATGATCCAGCAGGCGCAGAAGATGCAGGAAGAGATGAACGCCCTGCAGGAAGACCTGGACAACCGCGAATACGAGGTCTCGGCCGGCGGCGGCGCCGTTTCGGTCAAGATCAGCGGCAAGCGGCAGATCCTGTCTATGGAGATCGCGCCCGAGATCGTTGACCCCGACGACATCGAGACGCTTTCCGACATTTTGGTCGCGGCCGTCAACGAGGCGATCAAGCGGGTGGACGACACCAACAACGCCGAAATGTCCAAACTGACCGGCTCCATGGGCATGCCCGGCATGCCGGGTCTGTTCTGATATGGCGGGCATCGAGTCGCTGGACGTGCTGGCGGAGCAGTTTGCCCGCCTGCCCGGCATCGGACGCAAATCGGCCTCGCGCCTGGCGCTGGCCATGCTGGAATACAGCCAGGACGATATCGACGCGTTCGTGGCCGCCATTCGCGACGCCAAAGAAAAAATACACCGCTGCCCCGTTTGTCAGAACCTGACCGACCGGGCGATCTGCCCCGTGTGCGCCGATCCGACGCGCGACGCCTCGACCGTCTGCGTGGTGGCGGACACCCGCGCGGTACTGGCTTTTGAAAAAGTGCGCGCTTATCGGGGCGTGTATCACGTGCTGCACGGGCTGATCTCGCCCATGAGCGGCGTGACGCCCGACGCGCTGACGCTGCGCGAACTTTTGGCGCGTCTGCAGGACGGCACCGTCAAAGAGGTGATCGTGGCCACCGGCGCGACCACCGAGGGCGAGGCGACCGCCATGTATATCGCGCGCCTGATCCAACCGCTCGGCGTCAAGGTGACGCGCCTGGCGCACGGCATCCCTTACGGCGGGGAACTGGAATATGCCGACGAGATCACGCTGACACACGCACTGGAAGGGCGACGGGACGTCGATTGACCCGTTGACGGGGCGCGTAAAGCCCCTTTTGCCCGAGGGAGGAACACACGATGACATGGCTGCAGCAGACGATGAATGCCGACCCTCAAACAGCACCGCGTCTTGACAAAGACCGCCTTTTTCCCATGCCCGCGGGCAGCATCGGCTGCCGGGGAGATCTGGACAGGGCGGCCTCTTTTATTGCCGAAAAGCAACTTTGCGACAGAGAACTGTGGCACAAATTCGTCGCGGTGTTCACGGCAGAGCCGAAGGCAGACGCCGATCACGGCTGGCGCGGCGAATACTGGGGCAAGATGATGCGGGGCGGCTGCATTACATACGCCTACACGCAGGACGAGCGGCTGCTCGCGGTGCTGACCGAGGCCGCCACGGCCCTGCTCGACACAGCGGAGCCGGACGGGCGCATTTCTTCCTATCCCCGCGCCGACGAGTTCGTCTCCTGGGATATGTGGTGCCGCAAGTACGTGCTGCTGGGGCTGGAGTACTTTTTGCAGATCTGCCCCGACGAGGCGCTCGCGGCCCGCGTGACGGCGGCGCTCTGCCGCGAGGCGGACGGCATTCTGGCGGCGGTCGGCAAGGGCGAGGGGCAAAAGCGCATCACCGAGACCTCGACCATCTGGGAAGGCGTCAACTCCTCTTCGGTGCTGGAGCCGATGGTGCGGCTGTATTTTATCACGGGGGACAAGCGCTATCTCGACTTTGCGACTTACGTGGTGGAGGAGGGCGGCGCGCTGACCGAAAACGTGTTCGAGACGGCGTGGCGCGACGAAAAATCGCCCTACGACTATCGGGTCGTCAAGGCCTACGAGACCATGTCCTGCTTTGAGGGACTGATCGAATATTACCGGGCAACGGGTATTGAAAAGTGGCGCGACGCGGCCATTCGCTTCGGTCGTCGCGTGGCGGCCGAGGAAGCCACCCTGATCGGCAACTGCGGCACCCTGCACGAGATCTTCGACCACGGCAGGAACAGCCAGTGGCGCACCGTGTATCTCGGCGTCATGCAGGAGACCTGCGTGGCGGTGACGTATCTGAAATTCTGTTTTCAGCTGTTGTGCCTGACGGGCGACAGCCGCTTCGGCGACGAGATCGAACGCACGGCCTACAACGCCCTGCTCGGCGCGATCGACTACGAGGGCAGGGGGCCTTTGCCCTTTGACAGTTACGCGCCCCTGAACGGCGGCGTGCGCGGCCTTGAGGTCGGCGGCAAAAAAACGCTGCCGGACGGCGGCTTTTACGGCTGCTGCGCGGCCATCGGTTCGGCTGGCACGGGTCTGGCGCCCCAAACGGCGGCTCTGCTGCGGCCGGACGGAGTGGCCTTGAACCTCTACCTGCCCGGATTTGTGGCGACCAAAACGCCGAACGGCCTGCCGCTGGAATTGACCGTCAAGACCGATTACCCCGCAAACGGGGCGATCTCCATACAGATCGACACCCACGACGAGGCGCCCTTTACGCTGGCGCTGCGCATTCCCGCGTGGAGCCGCCGCACGACCCTGACCGTACAGGGTGAGCCGGTGGCGGTGACGCCCGGCACCTTTGCCGAGGTGCGGCGTACGTTCGCCTGCGGCGACACGGTGGAACTGCGCCTTGATCTGCGCGGGCGCGTCGTGCGCCCCTGCGGCGTGTGCGGCGACCCCGGCGCGGACGAGCAAATGGCGCTGTGCCGCGGCCCGCTGGCGCTGGCGCGAGACGCCCGCACGGGGCAGGATCCCATGACGCCGCCCGCGCTGGCGGCGGACGACGAGGGGTTCGTCGAAACGGCGCTTTCCGACAAGGCGGCGTTCCCGCATTTCTACGCTTTCGAGGCCAAACGGTCGGACGGCGGCACGGCGCTCTTTCTCGACTACGCCTCGGCCGGGCGCACCTGGCGCGCCGATTCGCGCTACGCGGTCATCTTTCCGACCGAACCGCTGCCCGCGGTCGATCTGACCGGGCCTTTGCGGATCGCCAAAGCCCTGCGGCTGGATTACGCGCACTCCAACAGACTGCCGCTGCAGCCGCTCTGCTATCTGACGGTGCGGGACGGGCGCGTGACGGCGGAGCCGGGCGAGGGCATGGTGCTGACGCCCACGGCGGTACGCGGCGACACCTGCCACCTGATGGCGGGCGACCTGTGCCTGCGCTTTGACGAGAACGGCGCGGCGGGCCTTGCGCGCGGCGGACAGAATTTCACCTTCCTGCCGGCCGGGCGGGATCGGTTCTTCATCACCACGGCGGACGGCCGCTACGTGCGGGTGCGCTCTTCGGGCGAACTTGCGCTGGTCGACGAGCCCGTGCCCTCGGCGCTGTTCACGGTCGAAAACGTGACGTGACCGCGGCACAATAAGCACCCGGGTCTGCCCCGGGTGCTTTTCTTTTTCGCCGCCGCATAGAATGGGAGGAGAACGAAAGGGGGCGGGCGCATGGCGGCGTGGGAAGTGCGAACGGTCAAAAGGATGCGGGCGGTGCGCGCGGGCGGCAACACGCTGCTGCGGGTGCGCTGGGAGGAACCGCTCGGCGAGAGCCCGGCGGCCTGTCACCTGCGGGCGGTGCTGGCGGCGTTTTTGGAGTACGCGACGAAAAAAGGCACGGAACGGGGCGGGACAAAAGCGCAGCAGGTGCCGCTTTACACCGTGACGCTGACGGCCGAACCGTCGGCGCGCTGCACGACGGTGCGTCTGACTTTTTCGTTTGCCGGCGAACGACCGCCCGTGACGTTGACGGAATACTGGTGCGGCGAGGGGACGTGGCAGACGGCACGACCGCCCCGCGAAACGCGGCGTTCCCGACAAATTCCGCAAAACTCCAAAAAATTCGCCAAAATTCAAAAAGAAATATCGCAAAAACCTCTTGAAATACAAAAGAAAATGTGATATGATAGGAATGTAACACTTGTATTCTACCTCGCGTCGGGCGCTGCCGACGCAACCGACGCAAAAGGGAAGGTGAAAACGAATGTCAAAAGAAACCATCGACGCGATCCGGCAGGCGGAAGAGCAGGCCGGCGTCGTTTGCCGCGTGGCAGAGGAAAAGGCCGGTGAGATGCGGGCCAAGGTCGAGGCGGAAGGTAAAGCGCATTGCGAAGAAGTCCGCCGCGCGACCGAGGCGGAGTACGCCGAGAAACTGCGGCAGATCCGCGAGCGTGCCGAAGCCCTGCAGGAAAAGCGCCGGGCCGAGGCGGAAAAAGAGGCCGCCGCCCTGACGGCGTCTGCCGCCGAACATATGGAAGAAGCGGTCAAACTGATCGTATGGGGGATCGTGGAAAAATGTCAGTGACCAAAATGCAAAAGCTGACGGTCATCGTTCCCATTGCCGACGCCGACGTCGTCATGCGCCGCCTGATGAAACTGCGGGCGGTCTCCCTGACGCGCACCGAGCGGGAGGGCACGGACTTGTCGCTGTTTCCCGCGGGAGACGGCGCGGAGGCCGCGGCCAGAGCCGCCAGAGTGGACGCGGTGCTGCCGGCGCTGACCAAACGAAGTCGGCGCAAAAAGCAGCTGTTCCGCCCCGCCGTGCCGGTGGTCATGGCCGAGTTCCGGCAATCGGGCCGCTACGACAAAGCGTGGAAAACGGTGGCGGAAGCCGAAAAGATCGTCAAGACCATAGCCGACCGCCGGGCCGACCTCGCGGCGGAAGAAAACCTGATGAAATCGCTGGTGCCGTACCTGACGTATCCTTACCCGCTCAACGACCCCGGCACGGAACACACGGCGTTTCTGCTCGGCGCGTTCCCCGCATCCGTCTCCGACGAAAAGATCGGGGCGGCGCTCGAGGGTCTCGGCGCGGTCGCGGAAACGCTCAACCGGGACAAGCAGGGCGTGACGACGTTCGTCATCTGCCATAAGAGCGAGCGGGAGAACGTGCTGCGGGCGCTGACGCCCCTCGGGTTTGCCAGGGCCGCGTTCACCGGCGAAGAGGGAACGGCCACCGAGGCCTACGACGCGGCCGACAGGCGGGCGGACAAGATACGCGATCATCTGGACCGGCTGGAAGGCCGTTTGCTGGTCCTTGCCGACAACCTGACCGACGTGGAGATCCTGTCGGATATCGAGCATACCACCAAACTGACCGAGGAGAACAAGCGGCAGCTGGCGGCCACCGAAAAGTGCGCGGTGCTGTCGGGCTGGTGCCCCGTGCCGGCCGAGCAGAAGATCGCCGACGCGCTGGCGCCCTTTGCGGCCGCCTATGAATTCGAGGATCCGGCCGAGGGCGACGACGTGCCCGTGCTGCTGTCGAACAACGGCTTTGCCCGCAACTTCGAGTGGGTGCTCGGCATGTACGCCTATCCCAAATACGGGCGGTACGACCCCACGTTTATCATGAGCATTTTCTACTTCCTCATCTTCGGCCTGATGTTTGCCGACGTGGGGTACGGCCTGCTGCTGACCGTCATCTGCTTCGGCGCGGTGCGGTGGTTCAAGCCGCGGCAGGGCATGAAACGCTTTTTGCTGATGTTCGGCTTCTGCGGCATCTCCTGCATCCTCTGCGGCGTGCTGTTCGGCTCGTATTTCGGCGATTTCCCGCTGGCGTTCATGCG
>CAMZFG010000031.1 GCA_947306035.1 uncultured Clostridia bacterium
GCGCTCGTCTCGTTCGTTTACGATCACTATCGCCGCCGCGACGATCTGCCGCCGCGCGTGTTGCTTTCGTTTGCGCTTGAAGAAGAGGACAAGGCCGTTCTCGCCGCTTCGCTCGCCGCGCAGGCGGGGCATCGCGTAGAGATACACACCCCGGAACGGGGCGAGTTACGCACGCTTTGCGAACTGGCCGCTGCCAACGCGAAAGAGAAGATCGAAAAAGAGAGGATCGCCAACGAGGAGGCCGACGACACGCTCGTGCGCCTCGGCGCGCTGCTGCGGCTTGAAACGGTGCCGGACCGCATCGAGAGTTACGATATATCCAACATCGGCAAAGAGCACAAGACCTGCGGTATGATCGTGCTCAAGGGCGGAAAGTTTGAAAAAGGGGACTATCGCCTGTTCCACATCCGCGGCGTGGCGGGCACCGACGACTATGCCTCAATGCGTGAGGCGCTGGCAAGGCGCTTCGATCATCTGGCCGATCAAACGGGCTCGTTTGCCGAACTGCCCGACCTGATCCTGCTCGACGGCGGCCGCACGCACGTGGCGACTATACGCGCCCTTGCCGCAGAACGGGGCATAACGGTACCGATTTTCGGCATGGTCAAGGATGATTTTCACAAAACGCGGGCGCTGTGCTCCGACGTCGAGGAGATCTCCGTTGCAAAGGACAAGGCCATTTACACCTTGCTCTACCGCATCCAGGAAGAAGTGCATCGCTTTTCCATTCGCCGCATGAGCGAGGCGAAAGGCCGGACCCTGCGCCGCTCTTCTCTTGAAGATATCCCGGGCGTGGGTCAGGCCAAAGCCAAAGCGATCTTAGCATATTTCGGCGGCCTTTCCAAAGTCAAAAGCGCCGATGCCGCCGCGCTGGCAAAAGCCCCCGGCGTCGGCAAAGCGCTGGCGGAAACGATCTTTCGCCATTTTCACAAAGAGGAGGCGGAGCCATGATGCGCATCATCACGGGCAGCGCGCGCGGCACGCGCCTGAAGACCCTGCCCGGCGTCAACACCCGCCCCACGGCGGAACGGGTCAAAGAAGCCGTTTTTTCCATGCTGGGCGACAGCGTTCGGGCGGCGCGCGTGCTGGATCTGTTCGGCGGTTCCGGTCAGATGGGGCTTGAGGCGCTCAGCCGCGGCGCCGCGCACGCCGTTTTCGTGGATCAAAGCCGAGAGGCGGCGGCCGTCATGGCTGAAAACGCGCGGCGCACGCACCTGTCCGATCAAGCCGAGATACGCGTAGGCGACGCGCTGACCTATCTGAAAACGGCCCCCGCCGCGCCCTTCGATCTGGTCTTTCTCGACCCGCCCTACGCCGCGGGTCTTTTGCCGGGCTGCCTTTCGCTGCTCACGGAGCGCGGCCTGCTCGCCGAGGGCGCCGTGCTGGTCTGCGAGGCGGGGAACGCCGCCGATTTCTTCGGTGACGCCGCCGATCTGCCCGCTCGTTTCACCGTTCTGCGCGACAATCGGTACGGCGCGGCATACGTGCGTCTGCTGACGCCGAAACAAGATTGAAAACAAGAATTTTCGACCCCGTTACGGGGGATATTGTGAAAGGAGGCAAAACTGTGTCCGTTGCCGTGCTGCCGGGCAGTTACGACCCGATGACCACAGGACACCTCGCTTTGGTGCGCCGCGCGCTGGCGCGTTACGACCGGGTCGTGGTGGCCGTGATGAACAACGATCGAAAAGTTTACCGTTTTACCATGGACGAGCGCGTGCATATCGCCGCGCTGACGCTGGCGGGGCTCGATCGCGTGACGCTGGTGCACAGCGAAGGACTGCTCGTCGATCTCTTTGACGAAGTCGGCGGCACCGTGATCGTCAAGGGCGTGCGCGACGAGCGCGACCGCGTTTACGAAGAGGAAATGGCCGCCTGGAATATCGCGCACAACCCGCGCGCCAAGACCGTTCTGATGCAGGCAGACGACGCGGTCAGCCGCATATCTTCCACGACGGTGCGTGAAATGCTGCGGCAAAAACAAGCGCCCGTCGGGCTCGTCGTGCCGGCGGTGCTGGAATATTTCAAAGAACGCGGCTTTTGCTGAACGGGGAAAAGAGTATGTCGGAATTCAAAAAATATTACCTTTTGCGCGTGGCCGTTTCCGCCGCCTTCGGCGTACTGCTCGGCGTGCTGTTTCTTGTGTTGAGGCCGTATGCCGGCGATATCGTCGACGTGCTGATCATCGCGCTCGGCCTTGTCACGGTGCTTCTCAATCTTCTGCCGCTGTGGTTTTCTCTGCGGCACATCCGGGTGCGCGGCGAGTGGGTCTATCTGCTCCTGTCGCTGGCGGGCATTCTGCTCGGCGTGGCGCTGATGCTGCTGCGTGAAAAGCCGCTGCTGCTGGCCGCGGGTATCTTTTCGGTCATTCTGCCGGTCCTGCGCGTACTGCTCGCGCACATCAAAAAAGAGCAGTTCCGTCGGGAACTGCCCCGCGTGTTGGCGGGCCTTGTCATGATCGTCATTTACGTCACGCGCACCGAGGAACTGGCCTTTCTCATCACCGCCGTCGCGTGTTTTTCCTTGTCGGCGCTCTATTTGCTCGTGCGCCTGCTGTGGTTGAGATACGTGCTTTCAAAAAGCAACGAAAAATAACGAAAAACAGCCCCGTTCGGGGCTGTTTTTTTCAGGGCAGTACGGTGCAAAGGCCGTCGATGATGTCGCTCGCGATCATGCCGTTTTCGCCGCGCGTCTCTTTGGCGGCGTCACCCGCCAGCGCGTGGGCCAGCACGGCGCACCGCGCCGCGTCGTAAGCGTTCATGCCGCGCGCCAGAAAAGCCGCCGTGATGCCGGCCAGCACGTCGCCGCTGCCGGCGGTGGCCATGCCGCTGTTGCCGAAGACGTTGCGCGTCGCGCTTTTGCCGTCCGTGACGACGGTCTTGTCGCTTTTCAGCACCGTCACGGCGCCCGTTTTTTCGGCCAAAGCCGCGGCGTAGGTCAGCGGGTCGCTTTTCAGCTCCGCAATGGAGAGGCCCGTCAGGCGGCTCATCTCACCCATGTGCGGCGTCAGCACGACCGGCGCGGGATAGCGGCGCAGCAGGTCGAAAAGCGGCTTTTCACTTGCCAGAACGTTCAGCCCGTCCGCGTCGAGCACCAGCGGTCTGCCGCACCCGGTCAGCACGGCAAAAAGCAGTTTTTTCGTTACCTCACCCTGCGATAAGCCCATGCCGAACGCCACCGCGTCCGCGCGGGCGAGCGCGTCCGGCAGCCCTTTCGTCGGCTCTTCCCGCGTGTAGCAGGTCAGGAGCGCCTCGGGCAGCTGCGTCTGATAGATCACGCGATTTTCCAAAGGGCAACAGATCTCGCAAAGCCCGCACCCGGCGCGCAGCGCCGCTTTGGCCGAAAGGTATCCGGCGCCGCTCATGCAGAGCGACCCGCCCACGATCAGCACGCGCCCGAACGTGCCCTTGTGCCCGTTTTGCGGGCGCGGCGGCAGGAGCGAGAGATCGTCTCTCGTCAATTCCGTCAGGGGCAGCGCATCGTTTTTTGCCACGCGATCACCTTCTTTCGCTTCTACTATAGCACGACCGCGCGAAAATAGCAAGCAAAACGTGAAAATAAGACGCAAAGCGGCAAAAGAAATAGCGTGGAACGCCCTGCGGCGTTATGATACAATGAACGTAGGACCGATCGAGATCGAAAAACGGGAGGGTACCATGAAACAGGCAGTATTCATCACCAATCCGGCCGCGCAGGTGCAGGCGACCAAAAATCCCTGGACGAACGACCGCGTTTTCAACCATTACGGCATCACATTGGAGCCGGGCGAAGGCCTGCCGCTGTTCCGCCGTGATTTTTCGCTGCCCGCCGGCACGGTCAAAACGGTGCTGCGTGCCACGGCGCTCGGCGTTTTCGAGATGTATCTCAACGGTCGGCGCGTCGGCGACGAAGAGATGAAGCCCGGCTGGACCGATTACCATTGCCGCGTGTTCGAGTTTGCATACGACGTGACCGACGCGACGCGGGCGCAAAACACCCTGATCGCCGCGGTGGCGACCGGCTGGTGGAGCGGCCGCATCTCCTTCGGCACCTACGGGTTTCTGCCCGTTTCCTTTGCCGCCGAGATCGAGTGCTATGACGAAAACGGCAGGTCGCTCTCTCTTGTCGCCACCGACGAAACGTGGCAGACCGCCGTCGGCGGACAGGTGCGCTTTGCCGACATCTGGGACGGCGAATACATCGACGCGACGAGGCCCTCTGCCTTTGCGGCGCCCGCCTCTTACGCCTGGGCGCCCGCCGCGCCCGTGACCTACGACGTGCCCGCCGTGGTGCCCCACGTGGGCGAGCCCGTGCGGCATCGCCCGCAGTTCGACCGTCGCCCCGTCAGCGCCGTGCTGTGGCGCGATACGGAGGATAACGGTACCGATTTCGGCCGCATCAAGCCCCTTTCCCGCCGCTTCGGCACGGGGTGCGAGACAGGCAAACTGGCCGTCGGCGACAAACTGATCCTTGACCTCGGGCAGGAAATGGTGGGGCGTCCCCGCCTTGTCCTGCGCGCCCCGCGCGGCACGCGCGTGGAGATCTTCTGCGCCGAACTGCTCAACGACAGCGGCAAAAAGGACCGCGGCAACGACGGCCCCGATGGCAGCATGTATATCGCCAACTACCGCACCGCCCGTGCCCGCACCGTCTACCTCGCCGGCGGCGAGGGCGAGGAGATCTGCGAAGCGCGGTACGTGTTTTTCGGTTTCCGCTATTTTGAGATCCGCGCCGACCGCGACGTTGAGATCGTGTCGCTGACGGGCGTTTGCCTCGGCTCCGATATCCGCGAAACGGGGTATATCGAGACCGACAACGCCGAGATCGACTGCCTTTTTGAGAACATTCTGTGGGGTCAGCGCTCCAACTATCTCTCGGTGCCCACCGACTGCCCGCAGCGCGACGAGCGGCTCGGCTGGACGGGCGACACCCAGGCCTTTTGCGGTGCCGCCACGTATAACGCCGATGCCGACGGCTTTTTGCGCAAGTGGCTCGGCGACGCGCGCGACGGGCAAAATCACGCCCCCGGCTACTGGGACGTCATTCCCGTCGTGGCGACCCTGCGCCCGGACAAGATCGGCGGCGCCGCCGGTTGGGGCGACGCGGGCGTCATCGTGCCGTACGTGCTTTACCTCAAATACAACGACGTCGGGGTCATCCGCGAGCACTACGCCTCTATGGAAGCGTATATGGAATACCTCGCCGGCATGGGCCTGCACGGCCCCGTCGAGCGCTACGGCGACTGGCTGTGCTACGAGGATACGCCCACGCCTTACATTTCGCTTTGTTACTACGCCAACGACGCCGCGCTGATGCAGAAATACGCCCGCATTCTCAAAAAGAAAGACCGCGAGGCGCACTATGCCGCCCTGTTTGAAGAGATCAAGCGGGAGTTTCACCGGCTGTACGTCGAAGACGGCCGCCTGAACGTCACCTCGCAGAGCGCCTACCTGTTCGCGCTGCATTTCGATCTGCTTGCCGGAGAGGAGCGCCCCGCCGCCGTGGCCGCGCTGGCCGAAAAGATCAGGCAAAACGGCTATCGGCTCTCCACGGGTTTTCTCGGCACCAGCGTGCTGTGCCAAACGCTCTCCGAGGTGGGGCTCGACGGGCTTTGCTACTCGCTTTTGCTGCAAACCGAAGATCCTTCCTGGCTCTACAGCGTGCGGCAAGGAGCCACCACGGTCTGGGAGCGCTGGAACTCCTACACCAAAGCAAAGGGCTTCGGCGACGTGGGCATGAACTCCTTTAACCACTACGCCTACGGCGCGGTGGCCGAATGGATGTACGGCTCCATGGCCGGCATTCGCCCCGATCCCGACAACCCCGGCTTTACCAAGTTCATTCTCGCGCCGCGCCCCGACCTGCGCACGCCCGACGAGGTGCCGGCGGGGCAGAGCAGGATCACCCGCGTGCGCGCCCGGTTCGACGCCCGCACGGGCCGCATCGAGAGCGCGTGGGGCTTTGAAAACGGCCTGTTTACCTACCGCTTCACCATTCCGGAGGGCACCTCGGCGCGGGTCGAGTTCCCGCTGTGCAACGGCCGGGAGACCGTGGTACTGAACGGCCTGCCCGCGGCGGTCGGGGAACTCGGCGGACACGTGGAGAACGGGCGCGCCGTCTTTTGCCTCGGCGCGGGCGAATACGTTTTGCAGTAAGTGAGCAAAAAATGTGCCGCGACCCTTGACAAGCAGGGTCGCGGCCGCTATAATAATGCTGTTTGAGAAAAAGAGGGGGTGACGGCATGGTACTGGACGTGCGTCCCGTTCTGCGCGGCGCGCCGCGCATGGAGATCGAATTTGATCTGACGCCGGAGCCGGTCGCCGACGTCACGTTTCCGGAAAACGCCCACGTGACGGGCGTGCTGACCGACGACGCGGGCTATATGCGCCTGTCGCTGACGGCGACCCTGCCGTATCGCGGCGAATGCGCGCGGTGCCTCTCGCCCGTACAGGGTGTGTTCACGCTGGAATTCGAGCGCACCGTGGCGGCCGAGGGCAGCATGACCGAAGAGCGGCTTGCCGAAATGGACGACGCCTACGTTATGATCCGCGGCGGGCAGCTCGACGTCGATCAACTGCTGCGCGAAGAATTGCTCATGTGCTTTCCCATGCGCCTGTTGTGCCGCGAAGACTGCAAAGGCCTTTGCCCGGTGTGCGGCAAGCCCCTGAACGAGGGCGATTGCGGCTGTTCTCAAAAAGAAATCGACCCGCGGCTGGCAGTTTTGAAAAAATGGGTTGACAAATCGGAAAAAGAGTAGTATAATAAGCAATGTTGCATTGACAAATCCCAAGGAGGTGTAGGTAGAATGGCAGTTCCGAAGAAAAAAGTTTCCAAAGCGCGCAGAGATAAAAGACGCTCCAACAACTCCAAACTCGACATGCCGGGCATGGTCAAATGCCCCAAATGCGGCGAGTACGTGCTGGCGCATCACGTTTGCAAGGCCTGCGGCTACTACGACGGTGAAGAGATCGTCAAAAAGGAAGCGTAAAAAAACGATAAAAATCCCCCCGTTCGGGGGGGTTTTTATTTTTGCCTTTTCGGCAAACGGCCCATCGCAGAAAGCAAGAGAACGGACAAAAAGAGAACGGAAAAAGAAGTGCGCGCCAAAGTCAGACCGGCTGCCGGAACGGTCAAGGCGGCGGTCGGCACGGCGCGGCGGCAAAAGCGCCAAAGGCCCCACGCGGCGGCCGTGGAGAGAGCGGAGACGCAAAGGCGCGCGGCAAGATACAGCGGCAGGGGCGGCGCGGCCCCGTCGGCAAGCGAGCGCAGCTGCAGGGCAACGGTCAGACCGACAAAGCCGCAGAGGAACGCGCAGCAAACGAAAGCCGCGCGGGGCGAAAGAGCGGCGGCGGCCGCCACCCCCGCGCCGAGTTCCGTCACGCCGCGAAAAACCGCTTGCAGCAGGGGAGAAAGGTGCGCCGTCAAAAACGAAAGCCCGCCGAGCAGACCCGCCGCGGCCAGGCAAAAGCCGAGAACGCGCACCATGGCGGCGGTGGCCGACGCCACGCACGCGGGCAGATCAAAACCGCTTTTTTCAATACCGTTACGCGGTATATCGGCGTTTTCCGGCTCTTTTGAAAACAGAAAACGCGAGAGCGCACACAAAAAGAACGCCGCGCCCGTCACGATCAGCCACAGGTAAAACCCCAGCCGTCTGTCGCCGCAAACGCCGCCGACCGCGCCGACCGTAAAGCCGAGCCCCGGGTTGTTGCCGAACAGAAAAAGACGGTCGCGGTCGCCCCTGCCGACGCGCCCCTCTTTGTACAGCGCCGCGGCCTGCAGACAGCACACGGGCGTGCCGCAGACAAGACCGATCAGCAGGGCGGAAGCCGCCGCGGGCGAAAGACCCGTCAGGCGCGCCACGGGCTTTGCGAGCGGCCGTGTCAGGCGTTCACCCGCGCCGGAACGCGTCAGCCATTCCGACAGGATCAGAAAGGGGAACAGCGCCGGCAGCAGCGTGCCGCCCGCGAAAACGAGCCCCTGCCGCACCCCCTCGGCCACCGCCTGCCCGCGCAGCAGCAAAAGTGCGGGAACGGCGGCCGCAAAAAGAAGATCAAGCAGGGAACGTGGCGCGAAAACCGCCTTTTTCACGGCATAAATCACTCCTTTTTCACATAGATTTCATTGCACATTCTATGGCAAGGAGAAAACGATTATGCTC
>CAMZFG010000032.1 GCA_947306035.1 uncultured Clostridia bacterium
CAGCCATTGCCACATGGCCGGATCTTCAAAAGTCGGCGTCCAGGCGTTGTGGCCCGTGCCGGGATAGATAGTAAGCCGGACGTCCGCGCCGTAGGCGCGCGCCGCCTCTGCCATGTGCTCGCTCTCGTAGCACGGCACCGTCGTGTCGTCCTGCCCGTGAAAAGCCCACACGTGCATGCCTTTTAAGCGGAACGTCGCCCAGGTCATGCCGCCGCCGCAGATGGGCACGGCCGCCGCGAAAGTGCCGGGCATGCTGACGGCCATCTGCCAGACCGCGTAGCCGCCCATGCTGTTGCCGACAAGATACAGGCGCGACGCGTCGACGTAAGGCGCGGCCAGGATGACCTGCCGGACAAAGTTCTGCAGCCGTTCATAGCGGTCGGGCCAAAGGCATCCCTCGTCGCATTGCGGCATAAAGACCGCCGCCTCGGGCGCGTAGCGCGCGGCATACCCGAAAAACGCATGGTTCTCCACCACGGTAAGGTCGTTGCCGATGGTGCCGGCCCCGTGCAAAAACAGAATGGCGGGACAGCGGCGCCCCTCTTGCAGCTCCTGCGGCAGACGATATACGTAACGAAGCCCGGCGGCCTCGCCTCTGATCTTTTCGGACACGATGCTCACTCCTTTTTCACGTATCATGCGGCGCGGCGCGCCTTTTTTTACTTTTTGCGCAGGCGGATGCGGTCGAAGTCCTCTTTGGAAGTGCCCGCCACGCCGGGCGTGATGTAAAACGGGCTGGCCTTCAGCGACGCCTCGTCCGGGAAAGAGGCGTAATAGCCGCCGCACAGACCGCTGTGATCGCTGCCGCCCGAAATATACAGTCCTTTTTCGCGGGCGACGGCCAGGACGGCCGCCTGCTCTGCCGCGGGCACGTCGGGGTGGCGCACTTCCACGCCGTCAAGCCCCAGAGGCAGCAGTTTTTCGATGTCGGCGGCGCTCCCCCACGGGGGCGTGGGATGCGCCAGTATGACAAGGCCGCCCGCCGCGTGGATCAGGTCGAAGATCTCGCGCGTCGTTTTGAACGGGTGCAGCGGCGGTATCATGCCCCGCTGCTTTTCAAAGTTGCGTTTGAAAAACGCCATGTAGTCCGCGTCGGTGACGAGCCCTTTGGCCTTCATGGCCGCGAACACGTGGTTGTTGCACAGCCAGATGACGCCCCGATTGTACGCCAGCACCTCGTTCCACGTGATGCCGGCGATGCCGCCGTTTGCCACGGCCATTTCAAAAACGGTGCGGGTCTGGTGCGTTTCGCGTTCGCCCATTTCGGCAAGATACGCGGCCATGGGCGGATAGGTCGCGTCGAAATCGAAACCCACGATGTGATAGTGGTCGGGCCTTGCCACGGTGAACTCGGCGCCGAACAGATACTCCATGCCGAGCGCCCGGCAGGCCGCTTCTGCCTCCGCGTTGCCCGTGACGGTGTCGTGATCGGTCAGCGACATGGCGCGATAGCCCTCGTCGTAAGCGATCTTTGCAAGTTCCGCGGGCGTATATACACCGTCGGAATGCGTGGAATGCAGGTGCAGATTGGCGTAGGATCGTACGATCTCGTTCACGGTATGCCCCCTCATTTTTTGCGCAGCGCGGCCACCGCCTCTTTGTCGGGCGAAACGGTGGCGCTCCAGTTGGTGTGATAGATGACGAACCCGGGTTTGGCGCCGGGCGCTTTTTTGAGATTGCGCACCGTGGTGTAGTCCACCTCGGTCAGCGGCGCGCCCGCCGCCGCGGAATAGAGCGCGGCGATCGAGGCCGCCTCGGTAAAGTCGGCGGCGTCCGGTTCCCCTTTGCCCTCCAGCAGCAGCACCACGTGCGAACCGGGGCGGTTTTTGGCGTGGAACCAGTAGTCCGTTTTTTCGGCGATCTTATGCGTGATATACTCGTTTTGCAGATTGTTTTTACCGCACAGCACCCGGTAGCCGCCGCTGGTCAAAAATTCCATTGGGGCGGGAACGGGGCGTTTTTTGGCGTTTGATGCGGCGCCGCGGGAGCCGTAGCCGGCCGCCGCCAGTTCCTCGCGGATCTCCGAGAGGTCGGTGGGCGTTTCCGCCAGCGAGAGCGCCGTTTCGACGGCTTCGAGATAGGCGAGTTCCGCCTCGCCGAGCGCGATCTGCTTGGTGAGTTCCGTTTTGGCGGTCTTGCTTTTGGCGTACTTTTTATAGTAACGCTGGGCGTTGGCGGCGGGCGAAAGGCGCGGGTCGAGCGTGACTTTGGCCGTGCCGAACGTGCCGTCCTCGCGGCAGTCGGCGTAATCGGTCAGCGTCGCCTCGGTCATGCCTTTGGTCAAAAGGTGGCAGTTGGCCACGATCAGGTCGCCCGCTTTTTGATAAGCCGCGCCGTTGGCGCATTCCGCGAGTTCCGCGCGCTGGCGTTCGAGTTTATGCGCAAGGCGCGTGCGGGCGTTGGCCAGAAGGCGCGACACGTCGGCCGCCCGCTGGCGCACCCTCGCCTGCCGGTCGCGCGCGGCGAACCACACGTCGAGCAGGGCGCTGACGCTGTCGAACGATCGGATGCGGCCGTACTGCGTCAGGGGCAAAAAAGCGTATTCGGCCGGTTCTCCGTTTTCGTCAAGCCCGAAAGAGGGCGAAAAACGCCCTGCTTTTACGTCTTCATATACCGAGAGAAAACGGCGGCAAATATCCGCTTTTCTCGCCCCGTTCAGGGGTGTATCCGTCTCTCCCGTCGCGTCGTAGACGATCTGCCGCGCCACCGCGGCGGAAATGCCGAGGTAGGTGGCGGTCAGCCATTTGTCGGCGCTGACGCCGCCCGCCGTTTCGGACAGCGCGAGAAAAGACGCCTCGGTGGCCGCGAGCGGATCGTATTTGTTCTGCGGGGGCGGCAGTTCGTAGCGCATGCCGGGCAGCACCTGCCGCAGACTGCTGGTGGTAAAATCGACGGGGCGAAGGACGGACAGGATCTTACCCTCGCCGTCGGTAAAGATCAGGTTGCTGTATTTGCCCATGATCTCGGCGATCAGCCGCCGCTGACACGCAAAGCCCATTTCGTCGCGCGCTTCAAAGGACAGCGTCAGCACGCGCTCAAAGCCCTCCTGCCGCACGTCGGAAAGCCGCGCGCCCGACAGGTGCTTGCGCAAAAGGGTGCAGAAAAGGGGCGGTGTGGGCGGGTTCTCCATGCCGAGGTCGGTAAATCCGATGCGCGGGTTAGAGGAGCCCGCGTTGATCAGCAGGCGCCTGCCGCCCTCGGACGTGTGCATCTGCAGCACCACGGTATCCCGCTCGGGCTGGGTGATGCGCTCGATGCGCGCGCCGAGCGCCGTTTTTTTGATCTCTGCCGCTGCCGCGGCCAAAAAGCCGGCGTCAAATGCCATGTTGCCCTCCCCGTCAGCCGAACATGATCCGGTCGACTTCGTCCAGCGACGGGAACACGAGATCCGGCTTGTCCGCCGCGTCTGCCTTTTCCACGTCGGCGGGCGTGGTCTCGCCCGACAGCACCAGCACCGCCGTGACGCCGTGCCGCTTTCCGACGGCGATATCGGTATAGAGCCGGTCGCCGAAAATGCACATCTCGCCGGGCGTATGCCCCGTGGCCTCGCAGATCATTTCGATCGTCTCCCGGTACGGTTTGCCGAAATAGGTCGGCTTTTTGCCCGTGCAGGCGGTGACGAAAGCGACGATGGCGCCGCTGTCCGGGATAAAGCCCGTTTCCGTGGGGCAGTTGAAGTCGGGGTGCGTGGAAAGATACTCTGCCCCGCCCCGGATCAGGCGGCAGGCGTCGTTCAGTTTTTGATAGGTCAGCGTGGTGTCGAAACTGGTCACCACGATATCGGCTTTTTCCTCTTTGCCCGTCAGCATGGGAATGCCGGCGGCGGCAAAATTGCGGATCAGTTCGTCGGTGCCGACCAGATAGACCGTTTTGCCGGGCCTGTGGCGTTTGAGAAACTCAATGGTCACGTCGCCGGAAGTCATGATCTCCTCGCGGGTGGGAGAAAAGCCGAGACGGGTCAGCTTTTGCAGATAAAACTCGGTGGTGTGCGAGGCGTTGTTGGTAAAAAACAGCACGCGGCGGCCGGCGGCGCGCAGATGGTCGATGAAGCGAATGGCAAACGGAAAAACGCGGTCGCCGAGATAAATGGTGCCGTCCATATCGAAAATATACAGTTTTTTGGCGTTCAGCACGGCGCTTGTCGGATCTTGCAGCGGCATGGCGGTCTCTCCTTGAAAAAATATTCCGGGGATAGTATAGCACAGACTTGATTTTTTTGCAAGCGTGTGCTACAATAAACACACATTTGAAGAAAAGGAGCCGAGAAACATGGGCAAAACGGTTTTGGGCATCGACGTGGGCGGCAGCACCACAAAGATCGTGGGCTTTCGCAAACAGGAAGGCGGCGTGTGTCTGCTCTCCCCGCAGCGCGTGCAGGCGACCGATCCGCTGACTTCCATTTACGGGGCGTTCGGCAAATTCACCGCCGAAAACGGGCTTGCTCTTGCCGATATCGAGCGCATCATGATGACGGGCGTCGGCTCTTCGTTTGCCGAAAAGCCGCTTTACGCGGGGCTGGACTGCCGCATCGTGCCGGAGTTCAACAGCGTCGGTCTCGGCGGTCTGTATCTTTCGGGGCTCGACGAGGCCATCGTGGTCAGCATGGGCACGGGCACGGCGCTGATCCACGCCGAAAAGCGCCCGGGCAAAGCGCCCCTGATCGAGTATCTCGGCGGCACCGGCGTTGGCGGCGGCACCCTGGTGGGCCTGTCGCACAAAATGCTGGGCGTGGACACGGTGGAACACATCGAGCAGCTCTGCGAGGGCGGCAACCTTGACAACGTGGATCTGCGGGTGCGCGACATTACCAACAAAAACATGTTCCCCGGCATCAACCACGACCTGACGGCCTCCAACTTCGGCAAGTTGAGCGACCTTGCCAACCGGCACGACATTGCCCTCGGCGTGGTCAACATGGTGGGCGAGACCATCGGCATGCTCTCCGTTTTCGCCGCCCGCGCCTATCATCTCGACCGGGTGGTGCTGACCGGCAACCTGATCGCCATGCAGCCCATTCGCCGCGTGTTCGACGTGCTGGAGGCCACCTTCGGCATCCACTTCGTCATTCCCGAAAACGCGGAATTCGGCACCGTCATCGGCGCCGCGCTGTGGGAAAACTGACTTTTCGTACAAAAAAGCCGCCGACTTCGGTCGGCGGCTTTTCTTTTCGGTCGTTTATCGCAGTTTGATAATGGGGCTTTTCACGGTGCGCGAGCCGTATTCCGTGATCGGGTCGGTCTCGTTGTCCGCCGCGTTGTAGAGTTTGTCAAGATCGAACTGCGGCCCCTCTTGCGTGATGGTCACCGTCACGTTTTTGAGGTCGTTGACGATGATGTATTCCACCGAGGTCAGATCGTAGTAGAGGTGACGGTCGACCACGCGCTCACGGGCGGAACTGGCGCCGCTGGTCTGCCAGCCGGCCGCTTCGCTCCAGGCGCCCGGCCACCACAGGCACTTGGGCGCGACCAGCTGATAGAACTCCCATTCACAGCCGATATAGCCGTGGTGCGCGACCTGACCCATATCCGATTTGAGGTAATGGCCGTAGGTGGCGCGCAGGAACTGGCTGCCTTTGGTGTGCAGATCGCCGAGCCACAGCGCCGTGGTCGGCGTGCCGCGCCGGTTGCCCTGCCCGTCGGTGTTGTAGATGGTCATGCGGATGACCGTGGAGGTCTCGTTGAACAGGTCGATGCGCTCCGGCACGAGATCTTCGTGGGTGTAGAGCACCTCAAACTCCACGTTGCGAATGTAGAACTTCCAGCCCGTACGCACCTTGTAGTAGGTCATGCGGGTGTTGAAATAGCCGAGGATGGTCTGGATCTTGTCGCGCGTGTTATGGTTGGGGTCGTACGAGTTGTATCCTTCGCTGTCGGAGGCCAGGTTGGCGATCATTCTCTCGGCGTCGATGCGCTTGCCGTAGGTCGAGGCAAACTGGATAAAGTTGTTGGCGTGGTCGCCGTGGGAATGCGAGAGATACCACGCCGCCAGTTTGATGCGATGCTCGCCGTTGTCGGCGGCATAGCCGTGCGCCAGATAGTACAGGTCGCGCAGCACGTTGTAAAGGCGCGTGTGATCCTGCGACTCGCCCAAAAAACTGCCGCCGTCCAGTATGACGAACGACCCGTCTTCCAGCGTGATGATGAACGCGTTGCCCCAGTTGCCCTCGGCGCGGTTGAACTGCATGGCCGTGATGCGCGTGTCGGTGATGCGGTCAAAGGTCTGCACGGGATCGAACGCCTCTTTTTCAAGCAGACGCACTTTGGTCAGCGGATTGGCGCCCGTGGGCGACGACACGATGCGAATGGCCGTTTTATAGCGCGTCACCTTTTGCTCGGCGGCGTGCGCGAACGCGGCGTAAGTGACGTGCAGCATCGCTTCTTTCGCTTCGTTATAGTAGGTGCGGTAGATACTGCCCTCGATGGTGTTGCCGGTGTAGAGTTCGTATCCGTTCTCCGTCAGCGTGGCGCAGTAATCCTCGTAGTTGGCCGTCGTTACGCCCGCGCCGGTGTAGAGGTATTCCACCGAGTTCTGCCCCACGTCCTCGGAGGCCGTCAGGGTCAGATTTTCGTAGTCGGGCAGCGGAAAATCGACGACCCAGTTATCGGTGGCTTTTTCTTTGACCAGCAGAAAGTCGTCCGGCAGCAATACCCTGCCGTCTTCCTTTTTGGCGGCGCTGTCAAGGCAGTTGTTGAACAGAATGACGGCCTGGCGCAGCGTCACGTCGTTGAAACCGGCCACGGCGATGCTGCCGTCGCGGATCAGAACGCCATAGCGATGCACGTTGCCGAGTTCGGCGAGCAGGTCTTTGGTGATCTGCCGCTCGGTCACGCCCACCACGACCTCGTGTTCTCTCTGCGTGCTGCTGTCCTTGCGCAGCGCAAAATCGCTGGCCTGGCTGCCGCAGAGTTCGGCCATGGCCGCGCGCATCTGACGCGCGGCGACGACGGGATAATCGTAGGCGTCGGGATTTTCTTTGGTCGTGTAATAATCATCGCCGTACGCGCAGCCCTTTTCGCTGTCCAGCGCCCTGGCGTAGACCATGCTCTGCTCGGAGGAGATCTCCACCATGGGCACGTCGGAATGCACGTCTTCCGCAAGGCCGGTCGGCGCCGCGTCGGTGCCGCCCGCGGGGAGATAGGCGTCGATGAACGCCCGCACCGCTTTGAGCGTCAAAAGTTCGGTCGTGCCGTAAATGACGATCTTCCGGCCGGTCGGCAGAATGCACCACCCGTCGCCGGAAATGCGGTCTTTGGCGATCCCCGTCGCGGCGCGGTCGGTCGCGCCGATGACGATCTCGAAATCGTCCGTCTCCACGTCTCCGCCCTCGTCGGTCGCCTCGCGGGTCGGATCGCTGCCCGTGCGCGCCGCCATGCGGCCCGTCAGGTCATTCACGGCGTCTTTGAGCAGCGAGACGCCCCCGGTGTTGTAGACCACGACGTAATCCTGCCAGTTTGCCGTTTCCACCTTGTTCTTGTTCTTTTTACGGCAGGCGGAAAGCACCGTCGCCGCGGAGAACAACAGCACGAAAACCAGCAAAAGACTGATGATCTTTTTCATAACATCCTCCTTACGCCCGCGGAAAGGCCCGCGGAGCGTTCTTTTGCGCGCAGCGCGCGCAGCGTGAGCTCGGTTTATTCATATTCATTATAGCGTTGGCATCGTGTGATTGCAAGTTTTGCCGAAATCGTTTACAAAAACGTTTATTTTTTCGGCATATTGTCCAAAAGCGTTCGCGCGCCTTTGTGGCATATTCACGCAAAAGCGGTCGGACAGACAAAAAATGCAAAAAAGCGCTGTCGGCGGCGCACGGCGTTTTCCCGTCGTTTTTCGCGCAAAAAACCGCCGCACGGCTTGACAGACGCGGCGCTATGCGTTATAATATGATATTGATTTTTACCATACGAAAGGCGTATCGCTATGAAATGGACTGCACTCAACGAACTGCGTGAAAAATACCTGTCTTTTTTTGAGAGCAAGGGGCATTTGCGCCTGCCCT
>CAMZFG010000033.1 GCA_947306035.1 uncultured Clostridia bacterium
ACCGCGTTCAACGCCGACTTTGACGGCGACCAGATGCCGGTGCACGTGCCGCTTTCCGCCGAGGCGCAGGCAGAGGCCCGCATCCTGATGCTCTCCGCCAACAACCTGTTGAAGCCCGTCGACGGCCGCGCCGTGGCGGTGCCGACGCAGGATATGATCCTCGGCACCTACTATCTGCTTATGGAAAAACCGGGCGAACCCGGCGACCGCACGCCCGTGCTGGACGAGAACGGCAAGCAGATGATCGACGAGAAAGGCGCGCCCGTGTGGCACTATCACGTGTTCCGCGACTTTGAGGAAGCCACCATGGCCTATGCCGACGGCGCCCTCGGTCTGCACGCCCGCATCAAAGTCCGCCTGACCCGCGAATTCGAGGGCAAACCCGTCACGGGCCTGCTCGAGACCTCGCTCGGCTGCTTGATCTTTAACAACAACATCCCGCAGGATCTCGGTTTTGTGGATCGCACCAAAGAGGAGAACGCGCTGACGCTGGAGATCGACACCGGCACGCTCAAAGCGAAAAAAGGCAACGTCAAAAAGATCCTCGGCGCGCTCATCGACGCCTGCATCAAGCACCACAGCCCCGCCGAATGCTCCGAAATGCTCGACAACATCAAGGAGATGGGCTACAAGTACTCGACCCGCGCCTCCTTCTCCATCTCGGTCTACGATATGACCGTGCCGAAAGAGAAGCCCGAGATCATCAACGCGGCGCAGAACAAAGTGGACCAGATCAACGAGGCGTTCCGCTTCGGTCTGCTGTCCGACGAGGAGCGCTACAACTCCATCATCGCCATCTGGAAGACGACCACCGACGACGTGACCGCCAAGATGATGGCCTGCTTCCACGACCTGAACCCGATCAAGATCATGGCCGATTCCGGCGCCCGCGGCTCCGTGCAGCAGATGCGCCAGCTCGCCGCCATGCGCGGCCCCATGTTCGCCACCAACGGCAAGACCATGGAGATCCCGATCAAGTCCAACTTCCGTGAAGGCATGAAGATCCTGGAGTATTTCATGGGTTCGAGAAGTTCGCGTAAATCCCTGTCCGACACCGCGCTTCGTACCGCCGACTCCGGCTACCTGACCAGACGTCTCGTTGACGTGTCGCAGGAAGTCATCGTTCGCGAAGAGTGCTGCGACGCCACCGACGGCGAATGGGTGCAGGAGATCGCCAACCCGAAAGACCCGCAGAACCCGTGGGAGACCCTGGCCGACCGTATTCTCGGCCGTTACACTTTCGGCGAAGTGGTCAACGAAGCCACCGGCGAAGTGCTGGTACCCGACAACACCATGATCCGTGAAGAGGCCATCGCAAAGATCAACGCGGCCGGCATCAAAAAGGTCAAGATCCGCAACCTGCTCAAATGCCATGCCCGTCACGGCATCTGCGCGCACTGCTACGGCGCCGACCTGGCTTCCGGTAAAACGGTCAGCGTAGGCGAGGCCGTCGGCATCATCGCGGCGCAGTCCATCGGCGAGCCCGGCACGCAGTTGACCATGCGTACCTTCCACTCCGGCGGCGTGGCCGGTTCCGACATCACCCAGGGTCTGCCTCGCGTGGAGGAGCTGTTCGAGGCCAGACCTCCGAAGAAAGCCGCCATCATCTGCGAGCAGACCGGCACCGTTCAGTCCGTTTCGCACGGTGAGAACAACGTCAACGTCCACGACATCAGCATCGTCGAGGACGGCAGCGGGGAAATGCACAAGTACACCATTCCCTACGGCATGCAGATCGTGGTGCAGGAGGGCGACCATGTGGAGCGCGGCGACGTTCTGACCGCCGGCAGCAAGGCCCCGAACGACATCATGCGCATCAGCGGCCTTGACCGTGTGTACGAGTATATCACCGAAGAGATCCAGAAGGTCTACCGTTCCCAGGGCGTCAGCGTCAACGACAAACACGTCGAGATCATTGCCCGTCAGATGACCCGTAAAGTCCACGTGGACGACGCGGGCGACACCGATCTTTTGATCGGCACGCTGATGGACGTGCTCGATTTCGAGGACGTCAACAACGAGATCCGCCGCCGCAACGAGGCGGGCGAACATCTGCGCGAGGCGTCCGCCAGCCGCGTGCTGCTCGGCATCACCAAAGCCGCGCTGCAGACCGAGTCCTTCCTGTCCGCCGCGTCGTTCCAGGAGACCACCAAGGTGCTGACCGAGGCCGCCATCAAGGGCAAGATCGACCACCTGACGGGTCTGAAAGAGAACGTCATCATCGGCAAACTGATCCCCGCCGGCACCGGCATGGAATGCTACAAAGGCATCCACGTGGAGCGCACGGAACAAGAGGAACGTCCCGTCTACTACTACGACTGATCTTCCGCGTCAGGGCGGCCCGCTTCGGCGGGCCGCCTTTTTCGCCGCTTTCGGGCGGCAACGGGTCGTTTTTCCGATTTGTGCATTTTACACAAAAAAACAAGCGCCGCCCGCCGCCGTCCGCGCCGGCATCAAGAGCAGCGATCCACGAAACGCCCCGGCGTTTTTGATGCCGTTTGCCGTCCAAATGTGCCGTAACGGGATCAAAACGGCCCCGAAACCGCAGGCGGACCACTTTGCCGGAAGCGGGCGGCACGCACAGGGGAAAAACGCACCCGTGCAGGGATTGCAAAGCAGACGGTGCGACTTTTGTGCAAAAGGTAGAAATTCACTTTTTGCTTGACATTTGCCGGCAGGAGTGATATAATGTATCAGTACCTTTATGGGTGAACTATGCCCATTTGGGTCGTAAACATTAAAATTTTTTAAGAAGGAGGAGAAAAATGCCAACCTTTAACCAGCTTGTCAGGCAGGGTCGCAGCGATAAGATCTACAAGTCCAAAGCGCCTATTCTGCAAAAGGGCTTCAACTCGCTGACCAACGAACTGACCGACCAGAGCGCGCCGCAAAGACGCGGTGTGTGCACAAAGGTTTCGACCACCAGCCCCAAAAAGCCGAACTCCGCGCTGCGTAAGATCGCGAGAGTGCGTCTGACCAACGGGCTCGAGGCCACGACCTACATTCCCGGTATCGGCCACAACCTGCAGGAACACTCGGTCGTGCTGATCCGCGGCGGCCGTGTTCGTGATCTGCCCGGTGTTCGTTACCACATCATTCGCGGCACGCTTGACGCACAGGGCGTTGCCAACCGCAAACAAGGCCGTTCCAAATACGGCGCAAAAGCCCCCAAAAAATAATTTGGGGCAGGTATCATAGCATCGTCCGGCTGAGTCAGAAATTTTAATGTTTATGTCTTTTGCTTCGACGAGCGCTGACGAAAGAAATTTCGAGTACCGATGAATTCATTTTTTGTGAAGGAGGGAAGTAAAGTGCCGAGAAGAGGTCGTATTTCCAAAAGAGATGTCCTCCCCGATCCGTTGTACAATTCCAAACTGGTGACCAAGCTCATCAACAACGTGATGGAGGATGGCAAAAAGGGCGTCGCCCAGAAGATCGTGTATGACGCGTTCAGCGCCATCGAGCAGAAACTGGGCCAGAACCCGCTGGAAGTTTTTAACGAAGCTCTTGAAAACGTGATGCCCGTTCTGGAGGTCAAGGCCCGCCGCGTGGGCGGTTCCACCTACCAGGTCCCGATGGAAGTCCGGGCAGAACGTCGTCAAACGCTCGGTCTGCGTTGGCTCATCAACTACGCCCGCAGCCGCAGCGAACGCACCATGGCCGAACGGCTCGCAGCCGAGATCATGGACGCCAAGAACAGTCTTGGCGGCGCGTTCAAGAAAAAAGAAGAAACGCACAGAATGGCAGAAGCCAACAAGGCTTTTGCGCACTATCGGTATTGATAAAGGAGTTCAAGCCCTATGCCGAGACAATACCCGCTTGAAAAGACCCGCAATATCGGTATCATGGCACACATCGACGCCGGCAAGACCACCACGACAGAGCGCATTTTGTTCTACACGGGCAAAACGCACAAACTGGGCGAGGTGCATGAAGGCGCCGCCACCATGGACTGGATGGTACAGGAGCAGGAGAGAGGCATCACGATCACGTCTGCCGCTACCACCTGCTACTGGGCGCCGACCAAGTTCCACGGCGATCCTGCCAAAGCCAAAGCCAACACCTACCGTATCAACATCATCGACACGCCCGGTCACGTCGACTTCACCGTTGAGGTCGAACGTTCGCTCCGCGTGCTGGACGGTTCCGTCACCGTGTTCTGCGCCAAAGGCGGCGTAGAGCCCCAGTCCGAGACCGTGTGGCGCCAGGCGGACAAGTACCACGTGCCGCGCATGGCCTACGTCAACAAAATGGATATCAACGGTGCGGATTTCTACCGTGTGGTAAACATGATCCGCGACCGTCTCAAAGCCCACCCCGTTCCGATCGAACTGCCCGTCGGGTCCGAAGCGACCTTCCGCGGCATCGTCGACCTGATGAACATGGAGGCCGATATCTACTACGACGAAATGGGTCAGGACATGCGTGTCGAGCCCATTCCGGAAGATATGGTGGAGAAGGCGCAGGAGTATCGTGCCGCCATGGTCGAGGCCATCGCCGAGACCGACGACGATCTGATGGAAAAGTATCTCGCCGATGAGGAGATCTCGGTGGAAGAGCTGAAAGCCGCTCTCCGCCGCGCCACCATCAACAATCAACTGGTGCCCGTCTGCTGCGGCACGTCTTATCGCAACAAAGGCGTGCAGAAAATGCTCGACGCCATCATTGACTATATGCCGTCTCCCCTCGATATCCCGCCCATCAAGGGCGTCAATCCGGAGACGGAAGCGGAAGAAGAGCGCCCTGCCGACGACAACGCTCCGTTCTCCGCGCTGGCTTTCAAAATCATGACCGACCCGTTTGTGGGCAAGCTCTGCTTCTTCCGTGTCTATTCCGGCACCATCGAGGCGGGCACCATTGCTTACAACTCCACCAAGGGCAGTCGCGAGCGGTTCGGCCGCATCCTGCAGATGCACGCCAACAACCGTCAGGATATCGACAAGTGCTACAGCGGCGACATTGCCGCCATCGTGGGTGTCAAAAACACCACCACGGGCGACACGCTGTGCGATGAAAAAGCGCCTATCATCCTCGAGTCCATGGTCTTCCCGGAGCCCGTGATCCACGTGGCCATCGAGCCGAAGACCAAGGCCGGTCAGGAAAAAATGGGCATCGCTCTTGCCAAACTGGCAGAGGAAGACCCCACTTTCCGCACCTATACGGATGAAGAAACGGGGCAGACTATCATCGCCGGCATGGGCGAGCTGCACCTGGAGATCATCGTGGACCGTCTGCTGCGCGAGTTCAAGGTCGAGGCCAACATCGGCGCGCCGCAGGTCGCCTACAAAGAGACCATCCGCAAAAAGGTGGATCAGGAGACCAAGTACAAGCGGCAGAGCGGCGGTTCCGGCCAGTACGGCCACGTCAAGATGACCGTCGAACCCAACGAGCCCGGCAAGGGCTACGAGTTCGTCAACGCGGTCACGGGCGGCGCCATTCCCAAAGAGTTTATCCCCGCGGTCGATGCCGGCGTACAGGGCGCGCTGCAAAACGGTGTGCTGGCCGGTTACAACGTGGTGGATATCAAGGTCACATTGTACGACGGCTCCTATCACGAGGTCGACTCCTCGGATATGGCGTTCAAGATCGCCGGTTCCATGGCTGTCAAAGAGGCCATGCGCAAGGCCGATCCGGTCCTGACCGAGCCGATCATGAAGGTGGTCACCACCGTGCCCGACGACTATCTGGGCGACGTCATCGGCGACTTCAACAGCCGCCGCGGACAGATCCAGTCCATGGAGCCCGGCAACGGTGTCACCGAGATCCACGCTTTCGTACCGCTGGCCAACATGTTCGGCTATGCGACTGACCTGCGTTCCAAGACCCAGGGCCGCGGCCTTTACGCCATGGAGCCCAGCCACTTCGCCGAAGTGCCCAAGTCCATTCAGGACGAGATCGTCACCAAACGCAACAAGGGCAACTGACCCTTGACACAATTATTAAAAATTTTTTACGGAGGATACTACAATGGCAAAGGAAACATTCGAGAGAACGAAACCCCACGTAAACATTGGTACCATCGGCCACGTTGACCACGGCAAGACCACTCTGACCGCGGCCATCACCAAAGTGCTGTCTCTGAAGAACGGCAAGATCGAGTTCCTGGCTTACGACCAGATCGACAACGCCCCCGAAGAGAAAGCCCGTGGTATCACAATCAACACCCGTCACGTTGAGTACGAGACCGACGCCCGTCACTACGCTCACGTGGACTGCCCCGGCCACGCCGACTACGTCAAGAACATGATCACCGGTGCCGCTCAGATGGACGGCGCTATCCTGGTGGTCGCCGGCACCGACGGCCCTCTGCAGCAGACCCGCGAGCACGTTCTGCTCGCTCGTCAGGTCGGCGTTCCCGCTATCGTCGTGTTCATGAACAAGACCGACCTCGTCGACGACGCCGAGCTGCTCGACCTGGTCGAAATGGAGATCCGCGACCTGCTGTCTCAGTACGACTTCCCGGGCGACGACATCCCGATCATCCGCGGTTCCGCCCGTGACGCTCTTGAGAGCACCAGCAAAGACCCCGCCGCCCCCGAGTACGCTTGCATCTGGGAACTGATGGACGCTGTCGACAGCTACATTCCCACGCCCGAGCGTCAGTCCAACCTGCCTTTCCTGATGCCCGTTGAGGACGTCTTCTCCATCTCCGGCCGCGGCACCGTTGCCACCGGTCGTGTGGAGCGCGGCACCGTGAAAGTCGGCGACGAAGTCGAGATCATCGGCCTCACCACCGAGCGCAGAAAGACCACCGTTACCGGCGTCGAAATGTTCCACAAACTTCTGCCCCAGGCCGAGGCCGGCGACAACATCGGCGCTCTGCTTCGCGGCGTTGCCAAAGACGAGATCGAGCGCGGCCAGGTGCTGTGCAAAGTCGGTTCCGTCAACCCCCACACCAAATTCGTGGGCCACGTGTACGTTCTGACCGAAAAAGAAGGCGGCCGTTCCAAGCCCTTCTTTGCCGGCTACCGTCCGCAGTTCTATTTCCGCACCACCGACGTGACCGGTACCATCGCTCTGCCTGAAGGCGTTGAGATGTGCCGCCCCGGTGACAACGTGGATATGACCGTTGAACTGATCACCCCCATCGCTTGCGAAGAGGGTCTGCGTTTCGCTATCCGTGAGGGTGGCAGAACCGTCGGTTCCGGCGTCGTTTCCAAGATCCTCGGCTGATTTTCAGCCAAAAACCCCGCCCGCGGGACGCCGCGGGCGGGGAACAATCTATTTTCCTTTGGGGTTTGGTGCAATTCCATACCGGCGGTCAAAGTCCGCGAACACCATACGGTGCCGAATGGGTGAAACTCCCATACCGACGGTTCACCACGCGAAACCGCGTGCCACAGTCCGGATGAGAAAAGGAAAAAGAGCGCCCGCGGTCGCGGGTACCCTTGCGCTTGCCCCAAATGCCGTGCATTTGGGTTTTCTTTTTCTCCGAACAATTTGTTTTTCGGAGGTTACCGTCATGAACGATTACAAAAATCAAAATAACGAATTCTCGGTCGAGCGCGGCCGGCGCGCCGCCGCGACCCGCCGCATGGTCACCATGGCCATGTTCGCCGCCCTTGCCTATGTGGTGATGCTGGTCATTCACATCACGATCGGCGGTTTTCTTACCCTGGATATCAAAGACGCCGTGATGACGCTTTGCGGCCTGTATTTCGGCCCCGTTGCGGCACTGATCATCGCCGTGCTGGTGCCGCTGCTTGAAATGGTCACCGTCAGCACGACGGGCGTGTACGGCCTTGTCATGAACGTCATCGGCTCGGCCTCGTTCGCCGTCACCGCGTCTCTCATCTATAAATACAAAAAGACGTTCGTCGGGGCCCTCGTCGGGCTTTTGTCCGGCGCCGCGGCCATGACCGCCGTCATGCTGCTGTTCAATCTTATCGTCACGCCGCGCTATTTCGGCATGCCCGTGTCGGCCGTGCGC
>CAMZFG010000034.1 GCA_947306035.1 uncultured Clostridia bacterium
TGCCATTTGCCGATCGCGTTCCACTCCTCCACCGTGCCCCCGTACGTGATATCGAGAAGATCGGCGCAGCCGTAAAACGCTTCATAGCCGAAAGACGTGACGCTTGCCGGTATCGTGACGCTCGCAAGACCCACGCACTCTCTGAACGCGGCTCCGTTGATGCGTGACACGCCCTGCGGTATCACGACGTTCGTCAAATGCGAACAAAAAGCGAACGCATACTCGTCGATGATCTGCACGCCGCGTCCGATGCCGACGCTCGTCAGTCCCGTGCAGCTCGCAAACGTAAAGCGGTCGATGCACCTCACGCCGTCCGGTATGACGACGCTCGTCAGGCCGGTGCACGTACTGAACGCCCCGCTGCCGATGCTTGTCACGCAGTCCGGTATGGTCACACCCGAAAGGCCGGTGCACGACGCGAACGCGCCCTCTGCAATGCTCGTCACGCTGCCGTCGGCGGGGATCACGCTGCCGCTGCAGCCGAACAGCAGTTTTCCGGCGGCCGTTTCGATCACGCAGTTGTCCGTGCCGTGATAGACCGGATTGCCTTCTTCCACGGTGATGCGCTCCAGCGCCGTGCATCCGCCGAACGCCGAGACCGCGATCTCCCTCACGCCGTTCGGTATGACGATCTCCGTCAATGACGTACAGCCGCCGAACGCCTCGCCGCCGATGCGCTGCACGCTCCGGGGCAGGGTGACGCTCGTCAGGCCGACGCAGCCGTAAAACGCGCGATTGCCGATCGATACCACCCGAAAATCGCCGATGATCTCCGGGATCTCGATCACGCGGAGCGTTCTGATAAAATCATCTATGCCCGTGATCTCGCCGTCGTGCGAGATCCGCACGGCGCCGTCGTAGTCGACCGCCCAATTTGCCGTCAAGGTCACGTTCCGCGTCACGGTCTGCTCCTCAAACGACCACGCCTGTCCCTCGCACGTCCACCCGGCGAAAACGTAGTGCTCCCGCCTCGGGTCCTCCGGCCTGTCGGCTTTTTCGTTCGCCTCTACTTGCTGCGCCTCTACGACAGAGCCGCCCGCCGCGTCGAACGTTACGATAAAAGGGCCGCCTTCGGTCGCCGCGTCAAGCGGCACGAACGACACGGAGCCGCCGTCGGCGACCGGTTCCGCCGCGCAGGACGCAAGCAGAAACAGCAGGAGCGCGCCGAGTAGCACCGCCGCAAACCTTTTCATAGCATACCTCCTTGAGTGTCGCCCGCTTTTCGGCACAATGCGCCGGGCGCCTTCATCTCTTATACGTACGAGGCGCCCCTTTTTCCTTACGATTTTTGAAAATTTTTTCGTTTTTCGCATTTTTCTTCGCCAAAGGGAAAGCCGGGGCGCGCGGCTCTCCCCCGCGCCGCCGCACGAAGCGTTTTCGCAGTTTGGAAAATCCTTACCTCTTTTTTTGTTTTTCCCCACCTTTTTTGCCGCCCGCCGCACGGCGCTTTTCCCACAGCGGAGCGGAAAAATCAAAAGAGGCCAGAACCCGCGTCACAGCGGAGTTTTACACAGTTTCAACAGAGTTTTCCACAAGCCGTTGCTTCCCTTTTTCACGTCGTTTGTCCCGAAAAAGAGCTTTCCGAAAACGGAATTTCCTTGACTTCGGCAGGGGCGCTTCCCACTTGCCGACAAAAAGAGCCGCCGCACGCGCGCCGCCTTCCCACCGCGCCGAAAAACGAACGGACGCTTGCTTTTTGACGCGCGAAGGCGTATAATAAGAGCAGATCGCGTCGAAAGGAGTATCGTCATGCACCTTTGCGTCAGTTCCTACTCGTTTGCCGCCGCCGTGCGCGCGGGGCAAATGACCCAGTTCGACACCGTGGCCGCCGCGCACGACCTCGGTTTTTCCGCCGTTGAATTCACCGATCTTTGCCCGGATCCGGACAAGCCCGCCACCCAGCGTGAGCAGGTGGAGTTTGCCGCCCGCCTGCGCGAAGAAGCGGAACGGCTTGATATGCGCATCGCCGCCTACGCCGTCGGCGCGGATCTATTCAAGACCGGCGACGAGGCAGAGGCCGAGATCGAGCGCCTGTCGGGTCAGATCGACGTCTGCTGGACGCTCGGCGCCCCCCTGCTCCGTCACGACGTCTGCCATCGGCTTGACGCGAAAGCCCGCACTTTTGACGGCATGCTCCCGACGTTGGCCGAAAACGCCCGCCGCGTCACCGCCTACGCCGCCGGCCTCGGCATTCGCACCTGCACCGAGAACCACGGTTTCGTCGCGCAGGACAGCGACCGCGTCGAGCGCCTGATAAAAGCCGTCGATCATCCCAACTTCGGGGCTCTCGTTGACGTCGGCAACTTTGCCTGCGTCGACGAGGACAGCGCCGCGGCCGTTTCGCGCCTGGCGCCGCTCGCTTTTCACGTACACGCCAAAGATTTCGTCTTTTATCCCTTTTCCGCCCGCCACGCGGGGGGCATCGAGACCCGCGCCTGCAACCGCATCGAGCCCTGCGCCATCGGCGACGGCAACATACCCGTCGAGCAATGCCTCGCCATTCTGCGCCGCGCCGGTTACGACGGCTGCGTCTCCCTCGAATACGAGGGGCGCGGCGATTGCTTTGACGGCATCCGACGCGGCAGAGAAGCCCTGCTCCGTTACGGCGTTGAGGCCTGATAACCCCCGAAACGGTATAGAAAAAAGCCCCCGAACGGGGGCTTTTTTTCATTTAGTTTTTCAAACTGTGTATCGGTGCGGGAATGCGGCCGCCCCGCTCTACGAAGCGCGCGGGCGAGTACGGCGACAGACGCATGACGGGCGCGCTGCCGAGCAGGCCGCCGAAGTCCACGCTGTCCCCCTCTTTTTTGCCCCATGCGGGCACCAAACGCACCGCCGTGGTCTTGCAGTTGACCACGCCGATGGAGATCTCGTCGGCAATGACGCCGCAGACGACCTCTTCGGGCGTGTCGCCCGGCACCGCGATCATGTCGAGCCCCACCGAGCAGACGGCGGTCATGGCCTCCAGTTTTTCAATGGAGAGCGCGCCGCGCTCGACGGCGGCGATCATGCCGGCGTCCTCGGAGACGGGGATGAACGCGCCGGAAAGGCCGCCCACGTGCGAAGAAGCCATCACGCCGCCTTTTTTGACGGCGTCGTTGAGCATGGCCAGCGCCGCGGTGGTGCCGTGCCCCCCGCAGGAAGCGAGCCCCATCAGTTCCAGTATCTCGGCGACCGAGTCGCCGACGGCGGGCGTGGGCGCCAAAGACAGATCGACGATGCCGAAAGGCACGCCGAGGCGCGCCGCCGCCTCGCCCGCGACCAACTGGCCCACGCGGGTGATCTTGAAGGCCGTCTTTTTGATCACGTCGGCCAGTTCCGAAAGATTGCAGTCGCCCGCGCGCCGGATCGCCGCCGCCACCACGCCGGGGCCGGAAACGCCCACGTTGATGGCGCAATCGGGTTCGCCCACGCCGTGGAACGCGCCCGCCATAAAGGGATTATCCTCGGGAACGTTCGCGAAAACGACCAGTTTCGCGCAGCCGATCGAGTTGTGCTCTCTCGTCAGATACGCCGTCTTTTTGACGGTCTTGCCCATCAGACGGATCGCGTCCATATTGATGCCCGCTTTGGTGGTGGCCACGTTGACCGAGGAGCAGACCAGGCGCGTGGTCGCCAGCGCCTCCGGAATGGCCTCGATCATATTCCGCTCGCCCACGGTCATGCCTTTGTGCACGAGCGCCGAAAAACCGCCGATGAAATCAATGCCCGTGGCGTCCGCCGCCCTCTGCAGCGTTTCGGCGATCTTCAAATACCCTTCGGGGCCCGCCGCGCCGCCGACGAGTGAAACGGGCGTCACCGACACCCGCTTGTTGACGATGGGCACGCCGTATTCGCGGCCGATCTCCTCGCCCGTCGCCACGAGCCGCGCGGCCTTCGTCGTGATCTTATCATAGATCTTGCCGCACAGCCGGTCCACGTCGTCGCTGACGCAGTCGAACAGCGAAATACCCATGGTAATGGTGCGTATATCCAGGTTTTCCTCCCGGATCATACCGATCGTCTCTAAAATGTCGTCTACGTTCAACATGGGCGTTTTCCTCACACGTGATGCATGGTATTGAAGATGTCCTCGTGCATGGCGCGGGCGTCGAGCCCCCGTTTTTTGCCCATGTCGGCAAGTTCCTCGGCAAAGGCGGCAAACGGCACGTCGAGGCCGTCGATATCCGCCAGCATGATCATGGCAAAGTATTCGGAAAGCACGCTTTGCGTGATCTCCATGATGTTGGCTCCGTGCCGCGCGCACAGCGCGCTGATGTCGGCGATGATGCCGACCGTATCCTTACCCGTGACCGTAATGACCGCTTTCATATTGCGTTCCTCCCGTTTGTTAATCAGCGCCATTATAGCACATTCCGCACGCGCGCACAAGTGCCGCGCGCGTATTTGCGCGTTTTTTGCGAAAAATATTGCATTCGCGCCGCGTGTGTGCTATACTTTTTTTGAAATAAGCCCGCAAAGGGGGTGCTTTCATGGAAGAATTCCAAACGTACGAATACGCCGTGCGCCAGCGCGTGGAGGGCAAATGGATCGCCGCCCGCGTCGGCCTTATCGCGTTGTACGTCCTGTTCGTCGTGGGCTGGCTGGTGTTCGGCCTCAAAACGGGGTTCGTGCCGCTGCTGTGCCACATTCCCCTGACGCTGTGGATGCTCATCTTTTTCACCTGGCGCTACACCGCCGTCGAGTACGAATACTCCATCACATCCGGCGTGCTGACCTTTTCAAAGATCTTCGGCGGCCGCTCCCGCAAAACGGTCTTTGAAGTGCCGCTGCGCGAGGCGGTGCGCATCGCCCCCCTCGGCGTCATGGAAGAATACGCCCGCGGCACGGAGTACAAACCGGAACTCTCTTTTTCCGGCATTTCCTCGCTCTCCGCGCCCGACGTCTACTTCATGCTGTTCGAGTACACGGACAAGAAGGACAAAAAGAAAAAGCGCCGCGCCGTCTACTACTTCGAGGCCACGCAAAAGGCCCTTCACATCTGCCGCTACTACAATCCGTCCGCCACGATACAGTCAAAGACCACTCTTTGATTTTTCGTTACCTTGCCGCGCGGTGCGCCGCGTTTTAGGGTGCGTGCGAGTTCCTCCGCGCACCCTTTGCCACGCCCCCGCAGAAACTTTGCCGGCACAAGGCCGGCAGAAAGGAGCACCATGGAACACAGCACGTCCGTCGTCGTCGTCGGCGCGGGTCACGCCGGCATCGAGGCGGCTTTGGCCTCTGCCCGCATGGGCGTGGACACCGTTCTCTTTACCACCTCGTTCGAGGCCATTGCCAACATGCCCTGCAATCCCTCGATCGGCGGCACCGCCAAAGGACACCTCGTCTACGAGATCGACGCGCTCGGCGGCGAAATGGGCAAGGCGGCAGACGCCGTCACCCTGCAGTCGCGCACGCTCAATCTCGGCAAAGGCGCCGCCGTGCATTCCAAACGGGTGCAGGCGGACCGCAAGCAATACCATATCTATATGAAATCGGTGCTGGAGCGCACGAAAAACCTGCGGCTGGTGCAGTCGGAAGTCGTCGCCGTCGGTCTTGACGGGAACGGCGCCGTCGCGTCGGTCACCACCCACCTCGGCGAGGTGTGGCGGACGAAAGCCGTCATCGTGGCGTCGGGCACCTATCTTGACAGCCGCATTTTCGTCGGCGACGTCAATTACGCCGGCGGCCCCGACGGGTTTTTGCCCGCAAAAGGCCTTTCCGCGTCGCTTTCCGCCATCGGCGTGCGTCTGCGCCGCTTCAAAACGGGCACGCCCGCCCGCATCAACCGCCGCTCGGTCGATCTTGACCGCCTGACGGTGCAGGAAGGCGAGCGGGACGCGCTGCCCTACTCTGCCAAAACGCCGGAAAACTATCTGGACGGCGTCCGCCAGCTGCCCTGCCACATGGTCTACACCAACGAGAAAACGCACGCCGTTATCAAAGAAAACCTGACCCGTTCGGCCATGTACGGCGGGCACATCCACGGCACGGGCCCCCGCTACTGCCCCTCGATCGAGGACAAAGTGGTGCGCTTTGCCGACAAGGAACGGCACCAACTCTTTCTCGAACCGCTCGGCCGCGAGACCGACGAGCTCTATCTGCAGGGTTTTTCGACTTCCATGCCCACCGACGTGCAGGAAGCCATGCTGCACACGCTGCCCGGTTTTGAAAAGGCCGAGATCATGCGCTACGCCTACGCCATCGAATACGACTGCTGCGACCCCACGCAGCTCGACGCCACGCTCGCGTTCAAAAATATCCCCGGCCTGTACGGCGCGGGGCAGTTCAACGGCACGTCCGGCTACGAAGAGGCGGCCGCGCAGGGCCTGCTCGCCGGCATCAACGCCGCGCTGCGCGTCAAGGGCGAAGAGCCGCTGATCCTGCCCCGTTCCTCCTCCTATCTCGGCACGCTCGTGGACGATCTCATCATCAAAGGCACCAACGAGCCCTACCGCATGATGACCTCGCGCTCCGAATACCGCCTTCTCCTGCGGCAGGACAACGCCGACGCGCGCCTGACGCCCGCGGGGCGGCGCGTGGGCCTGATCGACGACGAACGTTTTGCCGCGTTCGAGGAAAAGCAGGCGCACATAAAGCAAGAGACGGCGCGCCTGTCGACCACCTACCTCTCCCCCGAAAAGGTCAATCCTTTTCTGACGGAAAAAGGCCTTTCACCCGTGCAGACGGGCGTGTCGCTGGCCGATCTGCTGCGCCGACCCGATCTTGACTACGCCGCCCTTGCGCCCCTGGACGAAAATCGCCCCGTGCTGACCCGCGCCGAAACACAGTCGGTCGAAATTCAAATCAAGTACGACGGGTATATTGCGCGGCAGATGGGTGAAGTTTCGCGCCATGAAAAATTAGAGTCAAGAATGTTGCCTGACACCCTTGACTACAAAAAGATAACGGGGCTTCGCCTGGAAGCGATGCAAAAACTCTCCGACGTTCGTCCCCGCACCGTGGGGCAGGCCGCCCGTATCAGCGGCGTCAGCCCCGCCGACATCTCCGTTTTGCTGATCTACCTCGGTCTGCATTGATTTTTTGCCCGATCGCGCGAGAAAGGAGACGCTTTGTGGATCATTCGTCGTTCGCGGCCGCTTTTCGCGCCGTTTTGGCCGATAACGGCATCAACGCCCCGCTCTCGGAGGGGCAGATCAAACAATTTCACGACCTGATGGAGCGCCTGCTTGCCGTCAACAAGACGCTGAACCTGACCGCCATTCGTGACGAGCGGGGCGTGATGCTGCGGCACTTTGCCGATTCCCTGACGCTGCTGCCCTACCTGCCCGAAACGGGCACGGTACTGGACGTCGGGTGCGGCGGCGGCTTTCCGTCCCTGCCGCTCTGCATCGCCCGCCCCGATCTTTCTTTCGTCGGGCTTGACAGCACCGCGAAAAAGGTCGATTTTGTGGCTGAAACCGCCACCGTTCTGGGCCTTTCTCACTTTCTTGCCGTCACGGGGCGCGCCGAGGAACTGGCGCGGGGCGCCCTGCGCGAGTGCTTTGCCGCCGTCACGGCGCGCGCCGTGGCCGACCTGCCCGTTCTCGCGGAGCTTTGCCTGCCTTTTCTCACCGTCGGCGGCACGTTTCTCGCCATGAAAGGCGCGCGCGGTGAAGCGGAAGCGCAGGCCGCCGACCATGCCGTAAAAACGCTCGGCGGCCGCGTTGCGGCCCTGCACGCCCTCTCGCTGCATGACGAGAACGGCGAGACGGAAGCGCGCCTGATCGTGGAGATCAAAAAGGTGCATTCCACGCCCGACGCCTATCCGCGCCCCTTTGCCAAAATACAGAAAAAGCC
>CAMZFG010000035.1 GCA_947306035.1 uncultured Clostridia bacterium
TGATCCGCGCCGATGACCAGCACGATCACGGCGGCCAGCAATCCGTACCACATAATGCTCCTCCTTTCGTCTTAAAAACGGCGCCGCAAGCGAGCCGCTTGCGGCGCACGCCCGTTACAGTTTCAGCACCCGGCGGCAGCGCGGGCACAGCGTGCCCTCTCCGTCGTGGTAGGGCGCGGTGGTAAAGTTCCAGCAGCGGTCGCACTTTTCGCCTTCGGCCGCCGAGACGACCACGCCGATAGGCGCGTCCTCTTCGCGCGCGCCTGCGGGCGCTTCGCCCTTTTGCAGTTCGACCTGCGACACGATGAACACCGTGGGCAGTTCGGCACGGAAAGCGTCAAGCACGGCAAAAGTCTCCCCGTCCGGGGCGTAAACCGTCACTTTGGCGTCGAGCGATTTGCCGATCCGCTTGTCGGCGCGCGCCACTTCGAGCGCTTTCATCACGGGGTCGCGCAGGGCGAACAGTTTGTCCCAGCGGGCGCGCACTTCGGGGAACGCCAGCGCCGGATCGTAGGCGGGCAGATCGCCGAGGAACACGCTCTTTTTCTCGTCGGCGGCGCGATGCGGCATGGCCTGCCAGATCTCCTCCGCCGTGAAGGAGAGCAGCGGCGCGATGATGCGGGTCAGCGCGTCGACGATGTAGTACATGGCCGTCTGGGCGCTGCGCCGTTCTTTTGACGCGGCGGCCTCGGCGTACACGCGGTCTTTGGTGATGTCGATGTAGAGTTTGGAGAGCTGCACCGTGCAGAAGTCGCTGACGTCGTGGTAGATGATGTGGAACTCGTAGTCGTCGTAGGCCTGCCGCGCGTCGCGCACCAGGTCGTTCATGCCGCTGACGATCCACTTGTCGATCTCCTGCATCTGCGCATAGGGCACGGCGTCGCGGTCGGGATCGAAGTCGGAAAGGTCGGCCAAAAGGAATCTGGCCGTGTTGCGGATCTTGCGATAGGCGTCGGAGAGTTGCTTGAAGATGCCGTCCGACGCGCGCACGTCCACGCGATAGTCGCTGGACGCCACCCACAACCGCACCAGATCGGCGCCGTATTTGACGATCATTTCCTCGGGCGCAATGGAGTTGCCGAGGGATTTGTGCATGGCTTTTCCTTCACCGTCCACCACCCAACCGTGGGTCAGCACGGTCTTGTAGGGCGCCTGCCCGAGGCCCGCGCCCACCGCGGTCAGAAGCGAGGACTGGAACCAGCCCCGGTACTGATCGGCGCCCTCGAGGTACAGGTCGGCGGGCGCGGTCATGCCGTCTTGGCCGTTGAGCACCACGAAGTGACTGGAGCCGGAATCGAACCACCCGTCCAGCGTGTTGCTCTCTTTGGTAAAGCGGGCGCCGCCGCAATGCGGGCACTTGTAGCCGGCGGGCAGAATGTCTGCCGCGTCTTTCTCGAACCAGGCGTTGGAGCCCTCGCGGCCGAACAGATCGGAGACCGCGTCGATGGTCGTATCGTCGCACACGGGCTTGCCGCAATCTTCGCAGTAGAACACGGGAATGGGCAGACCCCAGTGCCGCTGACGCGAAATGCACCAGTCGGCGCGCTCGCGCACCATGGACTTGATGCGTTCGCCGCCCCAGGCGGGCAGCCACGTCACGCGGTCGCAGGCGTCGGCCGCCTGCTCTTTGAAGGCGTCCACCGAGCAGAACCACTGCGGCGTGGCGCGGAAGATAATGGGCGATTTGCAGCGCCAGCAGTGCGGATATTCGTGCGAGATCTGCTCCGACGCGAACAGCGCGCCCGTCTCCTTCATATCGGCCAGAATGGCGTCGTTGGAGGCGGCGTAGTACATGCCGGCGAACTTGCCCGCGTCGGCGGTCTGATAGCCGCGGTCGTCGACGGGCACGATGATGTTCATGTTGTAGCGGCGGCCCGTCTGATAGTCGTCGGCGCCGAAACCGGGCGCGGTATGCACGCAGCCCGTGCCGCTCTCCATGGTCACGTAGTCGGCGCACACCACCAGCGACTGACGGTCAAGGAACGGGTGCCGTGCCGTCATATATTCAAAATCCTGCCCCTTTAGGGTCAGCACGATCTGCCAGTCCGGAATGCCGCCGGCCGCCATGGTCTTTTCAAGCAGGGCAGCGGCCGTGATGTAGCAGTTGCCGTCCGCGGCGCGCGCCACGACGTAGTCCTCGGCGGGATTCAAGGCGATGGCCAGGTTGCCGGGCAGGGTCCAGGTGGTCGTGGTCCAGATGATGAAATAGGTCTTGGAAAGGTCGACGCCCGCCAGTTTGCCCTTGTCGTCCTTCACGCGGAACTTGACGTAGATCGAGGTGCAGGGGTCGGTCTGATACTCGATCTCCGCCTCGGCCAGCGCCGTTTCGTCCTTGGGGCACCAGTAAACGGGTTTGAGGCCCTTATAAATGTACCCTTTGCGGTACATTTCGCCGAACACGCGCACCTCTCGCGCCTCAAAAGCGGGCGACATGGTGAGATACGGATGCTCCCAGTCGGCCGTCACGCCGAGGCGTTTGAACTGCCCCATCTGCACGTTGACGAAGTTTTCGGCAAAGCCGTGGCAGGCGGAGCGGAATTCCGCGATCGACATTTTTTTGCGGTCGATCTTGTTCTTTTTGATAATGGCGCTCTCAATGGGCATGCCGTGGTTATCCCACCCCGGCACGTAGGGCGTGCGGTAGCCCGCCATGGTCTTGGACTTGTTGATAAAGTCCTTTAAGATCTTGTTCATGGCGGTGCCCATGTGGATGTTGCCGTTGGAGAACGGGGGGCCGTCGTGCAGCACGAAAACGGGCTTGCCCGCGCCGTTTTTCTGCATCAGGTCGTAAAGGCCGATCTCCTGCCAGTAGGCCAGCATGTCCGGCTCGCGCTTGGGCAGCTCGGCGCGCATGGCAAAGGTGGTGGTGGGCAGGTTGAGTGATGCGCTGTAATCTTTCGACATAGTGATAAACTCCTGTATGTTCGTGCAAATTGATTTCAAAGCAAAGCCGACGCGGCCGCTCTCCCGTCAGAAAAAGGAGAGCGTGGTCTGCGCCAGCATCAGGGCCGCCACGCCGCAGAGGAACGGAACGTCGATGGGCGAATCCTCAAACAGGCCGAAGCGGTCGAAAAGCACGCGGAAAGGCCAGATGACGGGCTCGGTCACGTAGGCGGCAAACAGCAGGATGCGGTTTTCCTCCGACACGCCGAACAGGGAGAGGAGCGCGCGCAGCAAAAAGCACAGATTGATGCCGGAAAGCAGCACCATGACCGTGTTTTTGAAAATGAAACCGAACAGTTCCACCGTCGTCTCCCCTCTCCCGTTCGTCCGTCACGGGACGTGCTCAATAATTGTCGCGGTCAGAGCGCCGGTCGTCACGGCGGTCGTCACGCCGATCGTCGCGGCGGTCGTCCTCCTCGCCGCTCATGCTGCCCTTGTGGGGCGAGAACACCAGCGTGGTGTTGGTCACGCGCCGAAAATCGCCGTCCAGCACCTCGAGGGCGCCGAGCAGAAAATCGATCAGGCGCATGGCGGCGGGGCGCTCCAGCTCCTCGATGTCCATGACCACGGTATAGCCGTCGATCAGGTAGCCGGCAATGGTGGGGCCGTCGTCGTAGTTGCGGGGTTTGACCACTTTCAGCAAGTTGCCGGTGGCGGCGCTGTGGGTGGGTCTTTGGGCGGGCAGTTTGTTGTCCTGCTCCTCGCTGAAATCGCCCACGACCCCGTCCTCTTCCTCTTCGTCGCCGCGGTAAAAGCCGCTGTCGTAGTTGTCGTCGTAGTTGTCGTAGTCGTTTTTAGAGCGTTTGGCAAATGGATTTTTCATAGCAACCTCCGTTATGTGTATGTGATGGTTTTGTTTTTTCGTTTACGTTTCCGACCCGGGGCGACCCGCGAAAAAGCGGCGGCCCACCCGCAGGATATCGGCACCTTCCAGTACGCCGGCCGTCATGCTGTCCGACATGCCCATGGAGAACAGCGGCCGCTCGCCGATCCCCGCTTGTCTGAAAAGAGCCAGGCCGCGTTCGCGCACCGCGGCGAACAGGCGGCGGTAGCCCGCCTCGTCAAGCCCGCGCGGCCCCATGGTCATAAAGCCCCGCGGCGCCAGGTGCGGCAAGGTCAGCAGCACCTCCAGAAGCGGTTCGGCTTCCTCTGGTAAAACGCCGCTCTTGCTCTCCTCGCCCGCGCTGTTGATCTCGATCAGCACGGGTATGACGCGGCCGCATTTGGCGGCCTGCCGCTCGATCTCCCCGGCCAGCGCCGCGTTGTCGACCGAGTGGATCACGGCGACTTCGCCGGCGACGTATTTGACTTTGTTTTTTTGCAGAGAGCCGATGAAATGCACCGGCAGATCGGGGCGCAGGAGCGGTTTGTGCGCCTGCCATTGCTGCACGCGGTTCTCGCCCACGGCGGCAATGCCGAGTTGCTGCAGCGCCGTCAGTTCCCCGTCGGTCGCGTACTTGACGGCCGCCAGCAGCAGCGGTCTGTCGTGCCGGCCCGCGCGCGCGAGCGCCGCTTCGTATTCGTTCATCACCGCCTCGTAGGCGGTCTGCATATAGGCGGGGATCATCGCACGACCTTCCCTTCGTACAGGCGGCGGTGCGTCAGCGGCACGGCGTCTCCCGCCGCGAGATATCCCGCTCCCGCCGCGGGGTCGGAGAGGCAGTATCCGTTTTCAAAGTAAAGCGGGCTCACCTGCCGTCTGACGGCTTTGCCGTTTTCGGCCACGAACACGTACCACGCGCCGTCCTCTTCGATCAACGCCGTTTGCGGCACCCGGATGCCGGTGTGCGTCGCGGCGGTCAGCGTCACGGGCTGCAGGCGGGCGACGGGCACCGCGGCCGCGTCGCCGGTCAGGTGCGCCAGCGCGCCGCTCTCGTCGCGTTTGATGCCCGAAAGGGTCATGGTCAGCACCTCGCCCGTCTCCCGCATCGTCACCGTATAGGCGGCGCCCACCGTCAGCGCGTCGGCCTCGGCGTGGGTCAGCGGCAGCAAGAGAGAAAACGCGCCCTTGACCACCTTGCCCACCGCGTCGCGCACGTCGACGGGAGAGGCCAGCAACGCCGAAAGTCCGGCGGGCGTCAGCGTTTCGGCCACGGCGGGCGTCAGCTGCGTTTCCAGTCCGTCCGCCGCGCGGCAGAGATAGCCGTCGAACGGGGCGGTCTTGGTCTCTTTGCGGTCGGCGACCAGGCGCACCAGATCGGCAAAAGCGGCTTCCCGCTCCGCCACGGCGCTCTCGATCTCGGCCGCGTCGGGCGCGCCCCCGAGCGTGAGGAGCGTGTCGCGCAGGCGCAGACGCGCACCCGCGCAAAGCGGCTCCCGCATCAGGGACAGATACGCCGCCTCGTAGGCCTCGGGCGAAAAGGCGGCCGCCGCGCCGAGCGTTTGCAGCTGTTCGATCTCGGCAAGCAGGCGCGCGCCCTCGGTTTGTTTGGCGTCGTCGCCCTCGCCGGGGTAAACGGTCAGGGCAAGATCGCCGTATCCGACCGCGCCGCCGTTTGGCACCGCGTAACGCACGGGGCCCGCCCCGGGCGCCGTCAGCACCGTTTCTTCCCGCACGACGTAGGCGTTGCCGCGCACCGTCTGTTGCACCGTGACGAGTGCGGCCGTCTCCGTTTTGACGCTGCGGCCCGTTCGCACGGCTTCCGTCACCACGATCGCGGCCAGCAGCAAAAGGAGCAGTACGATGGCTGCGACCTGCGCGATCTGCACTTTTTTGACGTTCATGCGCCGTCCCTTTGCCATGCGGCTCCCTCCTTACCGCGCTCGTGCGCGCAAAAGTGTTATTAAATTATTATAGCATAATGGAAGAAGTTTGGATCGCGACCAGCGCATTATTTACAATTTCTTCAAACTTCAAAGCGCCGCCCTCTCCGTCCGCCGCCAGCGGCGTGACGTAGGGCCTGGCCGAAAACCACGTGATCTGCCGTTTGGCGTAGCGTCTGGTGGCCTTTTTGAGTTCTTCCGTCGCCTCTGCCACGGTGGCGCGGCCGTCAAGGCAGGGCAAAAGTTCCTTATAACCGATGGCGGCGGCCGCCGTGGGCGAGCGCTCGAAAACGCCCGCTTCGGCCAACCGTTTGACCTCGTCGAGCAGACCCGCTTGCATCATGGCGTCGACCCGCTCGTCGATGCGGCGATAGAGCAGCGCGCGGTCGGCATAAGTCAGGCACAGCGTCAGCGCGTCGTAGCGCGGCGGCTGTCCGGCGGCGCGGCGGTCCCACTCCGTTTTGGTCACGCCCGTGGCACGGTACAGTTCCAGCGCCCGTATCACGCGCCGCACGTTGGCGGGATGTATGGCGGCGGCCGCCTGCGGGTCGACGCGGCCGAGTTCGGCATACAGCGCTCCGGCGCCTTTTTCACGCGCCTCGTCCAGCAATGCCTGCCGCAGGGCGGGGTCCGCGGCGGGCGCGCCGCCGTCGCCGCGCAGAAACGTCTCAAAATACAGCCCCGTTCCCCCGCAGAACACGGGCAGACGGCCCCTTGCGAGGATATCCGTCACGGCCGCCTCCGCCGCCGCGCGGTAGTCCATGGCCGAAAAGGCCGTTTCGGGCTCTAACAGATCGATCAGGTGGTACGGCACACGCGCGCGCGCAAAAAGATCGGGCTTGGCGGTGCCGATGTCGAGCCCGCGATAGACCTGCATCGAGTCGCAGGAGACGATCTCGCCGTCAAGGCGCAGCGCCAGTTCTTCCGCCAGCGCCGATTTGCCGCTCGCGGTGGGGCCGACAATGGCCACGATCTTGGCTTTTCGCATACCGTTACACCTCCTTTTGAAAAATGCAAAGCCCCCGCCGCCGCGGGGGCACCCGTGCCGTCACGGCACCAGATAATCGCGTATGGCGGGCAGTTTGTCGCCGACGCCCGCTTTGGCGCCGCGAATGGCCTCCATCAGCGTGCCGAGAATGCTGTGGTCGGAGAGGATGAAGAACAGCACCAGACCGATGACCGCCAGCGTGATGACGAACTTGGCGAATTTGCCGAGCAGGCGCAGCGCGATATAGACCGCCAGCAGCGCCACCAGCAGTGCCAGCGCGCCGTAGGCGATGTCGGAAAGCACGCGGATCGCGTTCGTCATACCTCTCCCCCCTCTCTTTTCTTGAGTATCACCCTTATTGTACCCGAAAATGCACGATTTTGCAAGTGTTTCAAAAAAGTTCTTACGCCGGACTTCAGACGAGTGCCGCACGCATCGAAAGAATTTTTCGTCAGACGAGGCGCACCGAGCGAGCGGCGGCGAGAGCGTACGCCTGTACGGTGAGCCGCCCGAGTCGAAGAGCAACGAAGTATCACGGAAAATTATTCGATGAACATCGCGTCGCCGAACGAAAAGAAACGATACTTCTCTTTCACGGCGATCTGATAGGCGTTCAGGATCGCCTCTCGGTTGTAGAACGCCGAGACCAGCATGATGAGCGTGCTTTCCGGCAGGTGGAAGTTGGTGATGAGGGCGTCCACGGCGCGAAAGCGGTAGCCGGGGTAGATAAAAATGCCGGTATCCCCGCTGACGGGGTGCAAAATCCCGTTTTCGTCGGCCGCGCTCTCCAGCGTCCGGCAGGAGGTGGTGCCCACCGCCACGACGCGGCCGCCGGCGGCGCGCCGCGCGTTGATGAGGTCGGCGCTCTCCTTTGAAACGGAGAAAAACTCGGTGTGCATGACGTGCGCGTCGATCCGGTCGGCTTTGACGGGCCGGAAGGTGCCGAGGCCCACGTGCAGCATGACGGGCGCCACGGCCACGCCTTTTTGCCGTATCCTGTCGAGCAATTCGGGCGTGAAATGCAGGCCCGCCGTGGGCGCCGCCGCCGAGCCCTCTTCCCTC
>CAMZFG010000036.1 GCA_947306035.1 uncultured Clostridia bacterium
TCGACCTCTTCCAGCCCCACGTCGTGCGAGGCGGTGATGCTGATGAGAATGCCCTTGGCGCCGTGAATGGAAGTTTCGAGCAGGGGGCTGGAAATGGCGGCTCTCGCGGCCAGTTCCGCTTTGTCCTGACCCGTGGCGCCGCCCACGCCCATGTGCGCGTATCCGGCGTTTTTCATGACCGAGGTGACGTCGGCAAAATCAAGGTTGATAAAGCCGGGCACGTTGATCAGTTCCGAAATGCTCTGCACGCCGCGGCGCAGCACGTCGTCGGCGATCTCGAACGCGTTGCCGAGCGTGATGCGGGTATCCGAGACCTGCTTGAGTTTCTCGTTGGGAATGACGACCAGAGAGTCGACGTACTGCCGCAGTTCTTTGATGCCCCGCTCCGCCTGCTCCATGCGGCGCTTGCCCTCAAACCCAAAGGGTTTGGTGACGATGCCGATGGTCAGAATGTTCATTTCGTGCGCCATGCGGGCGATGATGGGAGCCGCGCCCGTGCCGGTGCCGCCGCCCATGCCTGCGGTGATGAACGCCATGTCGGCGCCCGCCAGCATTTGTTTGATGTCTTCCATCGATTCTTCGGCCGCCCGCGCGCCCACGTCGGGATTGGCGCCCGCGCCGAAGCCCTTGGTGATCTTTTCACCGATGACCAGCTGCACAGGCGCCTCGGTCTTCATCAGGGCCTGCCGGTCGGTATTCACCGTTACGAATTCCACGCCGCGGATATTGGCGGCGATCATGCGATTGACGGCGTTGTTGCCGCCGCCGCCCACGCCGATCACGCGGATCTTGACGCCGCTGGTACCCGCATCGTCGCGTTCAAAAGTCATGTTACAGTCCTCCGTTTTTTTCGTCACGGCCGGGGCGGCCGCTTTGAGTGGATATCACGTCACCTTATATTGTAACCTTTTTCGCTTTCATTTTCAAGATGTTTTATGAAATATTTTGAAAAAAGAAAAGACACGCCGCGACAAAACAACGTGCGGCGCGTCTTTTTTTACGGTTTTCGTTTTTTTCCCGTCAAGGCGAGGATATCCTCAAAGATCAGACGGTTGGCGTCGGGCTTTGCGAACTGCCGAATGGCCGTGCCGAGCGCCGTTCGCCGCGCCTCGTCTTGCAAAAGGCCGAACACCGTGTCGGCCAGTTTTTCTTCGAGTTCCGCTTCCGGCAAAAGAACGGCAGCCCCGCGCCCCGACAGCGCCAGGGCGTTTTTGGTCTGATGATCGCCCGCCACGTTGGGCGACGGCACCAGAACGGCGCAGCATCCCGCGGCGGCCAGCTCGCTGATGCTCATGGCGCCGGCGCGGCAGATAACGACCGACGCGCGCGCCATTTGCCGCGGCATATCCGAAAGATAGGGCTCGATGCGGCAAAGCGGCCCTTCCGAGAGGCCGGCGGCGTAAAAAGCGGTCATAAAGGACGCGTATTCCCGTTCGCCCGTGGCGTGCAGGTGAAAAACGTCGCCCCGTTCCCTTTCCTTTTTTAGCAGGTCAAGAACGGCTTTGTTCAGCGCCGCCGCGCCGAGACTGCCGCCGAACGACAGCACCATGCCGCGCTCGCCACGCACGCGCTCGGGAGAGAACGCCGTGCCGCGCGGCAGCGGATTGCCGACCGTCAGCACGTGCGCGCGTGCCGGCAGCGCCGCGGCGGCCTCCTCGAAATTGAGCCAGACCCGGTCGACTTTGGCGGCCAGCGCCCGCACCGCAAGCCCCGGCACGGCGTTGGATTCGTGCACCGCCGTGGGAATGCCGGCGCGCACGGCGGCCGAAAGGGTCGGATAACAGGCGTAGCCGCCCGTGCCGACCACAAGGTCGGGAGCAAAGTCGGCAAGAATGCGCGCCGCCTCTTTTTCGCCGCGCCGCGCCTGCCACAGCGCCCGGACGACGGCCAGCGGCGATTTGCCGGCCACGCCGGAGAGTTCCAGCGTTTGAATGGCGTAGCCCGCGTCGGGCACGCGCCGCCTTTCCATGCCGCACCCGCCGATGAAAAGAACGCGGCTGCCCGGCAGGTTGGCCGTGACGAGATCGGCTATGGCAAGACCCGGCGTGATATGCCCGCCGGTCCCGCCGCAACTTACGATCAGTTTCATACGCTCCCCTCGCTCGTTCTCGAAACGGACAGTACGATGCCCATTTCGAAGATTTGGATCGCCAAAAACGTGCCGCCCGAACTGAAAAACGGCAGCGAAACGCCGGTGTTCGGCATGGAATTGGTCACCACAGCCACGTTCAGCAGCGTTTGCAGAGCCAACTTGACCCCGATGCCGTAGACGGTCAGGGCCAAAAACCGGTCGCGCGTTTTCGACGCGATGTAAAAGCAGCGCCACACCAGCAAAAGGAACAAAAGCAGTACCGAAAAGGCGCCGACAAAACCGAGTTCCTCGCAGATGACGGTAAAGATAAAGTCGTTCTGCGGCTGCGAGACGTAGCCGAATTTTTGCTTGCTGCCGAGAAAGCCGCGGCCGAAAAAGCCGCCGGAGCCGATGGCGTAAAGCCCCTGCAGGGTCTGCCACGCGGAACCGAGCGGATCGACCTCTTCGATATGTAGCCAGGTGTCAACGCGCACCTGCGCGTAAGACGAGACCAGCACCAAGAGACACCCCGCCGCCGCCACCGTGGCTGCCATGATGCCGAGATAGCGCAGTCGGGTGCCGCCCATCAGCATCATGAACACGGAGATCATGCCGATAATCAGCAGCCCCGATATGTGCTTTTCCGCCGCTACCAGAAGGCAGACGGCCATGAACAGCCCGCCCGGCAGCAGCACGCCGAAGCGAAAGGCCCCTCCCCCTTTTTTGGTCGAACCGATCTTATCTTCGTACCGCGTCATGACGAGCGCCAGCAAAAGGATCAGCGCCGTTTTGGCGATCTCGGATGGCTGCACGGTCAGCGGCCCCAGCACCAGCCAGCGCCGCGCGCCGCCGCCCACCGTGCCGATCAGCAGCACTAAAATCAGCAGCAAAAGCGCCGCCACGTACAAAAAGACCGCGAAACGCCGCCAGAAGTCGGGCGTGGCAAACAGCACGAACGGCAAGGTCAGCGCCGCCGACAACAGAGCAAAAACGATATAGCGGCGCAGAAAGTAAAAGGCGTCGCCGTAAAACTCTTTGGCATAGACGCACCCGGCGCTGTAAGACATGGCGGCGCCGCAGACGAGTATCAGAGCGAGCAGCGCGAGCAAAAGGCCGTCCGGCGCGCGTTTTTTCGGCGGCGTCAAAGGTTCGTTTTGCATACTTATCCCCCGACAAAGGCCAGCACGGCGAACAGCACGGCGGCTGCGGCAAACAAAAGCACCACCTTGTTTTCACTCAGGCCGCGCTTTTCAAAGTGATGGTGCAGCGGCGCCATCAAAAACAGCCGTTTGCCGCCCGTACATCTGAAAAAGACGACCTGCAGTATGACCGAGGCGGCCTCGATCAGGTAAACGCCGCCCGCCGTCAGCACCGTCAGCGGTCTTGCCGACAGAATGCCGAGCCCCGCGACGAACGCGCCGAGAAAGAGCGAACCCGTGTCGCCCATGAACACTTTGGCGGGGTGCGCGTTGTAAAACAGAAAACCGACGGCGGCGCCGAGCAGCAGAACGCCCGACGCAAGGAACAATCCACCGCCGCGCGTCAGCCCGTACAGCACCGAAAAACCGGCGAAAACGGCCACCGTGGAAGCCAGCAGGCCGTCAAGCCCGTCGGTGAGGTTGAGGGCGTTCATCAGCCCCGTTAAGAACAGCAGCGCCAACGGGTAGTAGAAAAAGCCGAGCGACGCCGTGTTTTGGGTAAACGGCAGATAGATCGCGGGGCCGGCAAAGCCGAGCCGCACGGCAAAAAATAGGAATACGGCCGAGAGCAGCAACTGCAACAGATATTTTTGCGGCGCGGAGAGGCCCTTATTCTCTTTTTTGGCAAGTTTTTTGAAATCGTCGAAAAAGCCGATCGCACCCCCGCCGATCGCGTAAAGCAGCAGCAAAGCCGGCTTTTGCAGTTCGCTTTGCCGCCCGTGCAGAAACAGCCAGATCGCGTAGAGCAACAGCGTGGCCGCCAGCGCGGCGACGAACGCGAGCCCGCCCATGGTGGGCGTGCCGGATTTGCTCATGTGCCAGGCGGGGCCGATCTCCAAGATCGGCTGTCCCGCGTGCCGCCGACGCAGGATCGGCAGCAAAACGCCCTCGAAAACCGTCGTCAGTACGCAGGCGCACAAAAACAGAAATACCCATTCCCCCGCAGCCGCGTTCGTCACAACCGCCACCTTCTTTCAATCATGTTCGTTTTGCATCGCGTTGAGCGTTTTGTCAAGCCCCACGGCGCGGCTGGCCTTGAACAGCACGACCGCGTCGCGCGGCACGTTTTGCCGCAGTTCGCGTGCCAGTTCTGCCGCGTCCGGGTTGATCTTCGTGTGGACGCGATCGGCCGGAAAACCCGCTTTTTTCGCCCCGTTTGCCATCGTTTTTGCAAATTGACCGCAGCACCAAAGCATGGAAATGCCGCTTTTTGCCGCGGCTTCTCCCACCGCCTCGTGCATGGCTCCGGCAAGATCGCCGAGTTCCAGCATGTCGCCGAGCACGGCAACGGACGGGCGTGCGCCCGCCATACGGCGCAGCGTTTCCAGCGCCGCCGCCGTCGCTTCGGGCGAGGCGTTGTAGGCGTCGTCGATCAAAAGCCGCTCTCCCGCGGCAATACGACGCAGGCGCGGCGTGTTCTGCCCTGCCGCCGCCACACCGGCGCGCAGGGCGTCGTCGTCAAGTCCCAGCGTCACGCCGACGGTGGTCAGCAGTAAGACCTGCGCGACGCCGACGCGGCCCGGCAGCGGCCAACGCAGATCGCGCAGAACGCGCCCCCGCCCCGCCACGGAAAGCGTGACGCCGTCGGGATCGTGCCGCACGGAAAACGCCCTGAAATCGCCGCCTTCGCCCCACGTGACAAGACGCGGCCCGCGGCACGCCAGCGCCTCTTTCAGTTCTGCCGGCGCGAAGAGCAGACCCCTATCGTTCATACCGCAGATCAGCGCCGCCTTTTCGGCCAACAGCGCCGCGGCGCTGCCGAAATGACCGATGTGGGCGCTGCCGACGTTGGTCAGAACGGCCGCGTCCGGCGCAAGCGCCCGGGCCATGGGGGCCATTTCGCCCGGGTGGTTCACACCGATCTCCACGACCCAGTCGTCGGTCTCGCCGAACGAAAGCACCGAGAGCGGCATACCGACGCCGCTGTTGTAGTTGCCGGCCGTGCGGCTGACCGTGCCGACGGTCGCAAGCAGGTGATACAATCCCTCTTTGGCCGTGGTCTTGCCGGTACTGCCGCTGACGCCGATGACGCGGGCACGGGTCGTTTTGCGCCGACAGGCCGCCCATTTCAAGAGCGCCGCCGCAACGTCCGGCACGGTGATGACCGCGCAGTCGGCAAGCGCTCCCCGCGGCATAACGTCCGTCAGGATCGCGACGGCGCCCGCGGACACGGCCGCCGGTATAAAATCGCTGCCCCTCGTTCTCTGCCCCGGCAGAGCCGCAAACAGGTCGCCGGCGCGCACCGTGCGCGAATCCGTCGAAACGCCGCGCGGCGGCGCGGGATGACCGAACACCGTCAGCGTGCCGCCCGCCGCGTCTGCCAACAGCGCCGCGTCGCAAAGCGGCGGGTAGAGATCAACGCGCATACCCTTCCTCCGTCAGGCGTTTTGCCATGGCCGCCGCGACCAGTTCCCGCTCGGAAAACGGCAGGCGCCGGTCTTTTCGTATCTCGTATTCTTCGTGCCCTTTGCCCGCGAGCAGCACGATGTCGTGCGGGCGAGCCGCCGCCACGGCGAACGCGACGGCCTCTGCTCTGTCCTCGATGACCTTATACGGTCTTTCCTTGTCGACGCCTTTGAGAATGTCGGCAAGGATGGCGGACGGATCTTCGCTGCGGCAGTTGTCGGATGTGAGGATCAACAGATCGGCCAGTCTTGAACCGATGCGCCCCATCGCGCTCCGTTTGCTTCTGTCCCGGTCGCCGCCACAGCCGAACAGCAGCAAAATGCGCTCGCCGGGTCTGCGGAACGAACGCGCAGACAACAGCAGTTGCTCCAGCGCGTCGGGCGTATGCGCGTAATCGATATAAAAGCGAATGTCAAGCGGATTTTTCACCACCTGCTCCATACGGCCGGGCACGCCGGCAAACGTGCCGAGCGCGTCGCGCACCAAAACGGGCGGCACGCCGAGCGAGAGCGCCGTCAAAGCCGCCAGCGCGCCGTTCTCCACGACGAAACGCCCGGGAACGGGAATGGAGATCGTCAGCGGCGAGGCGGCCTGCAAAAGCGTAAAACGCACTCCGTCCCCCGTCGAATGCACGTTTTTGAGATTGTGTTCGCCCAAAGTCAGCGCGCCGGGATAGCGCTCGGCCAGCCGCTTGCCGTACGGTGTGGAGAGCGAGATGATCGCCCCCTCGCAGCGCGTGAACAATTTACATTTTTCCCCGAAATAGCGCTCCATATCCCCGTGCAGATCGAGATGATCCGGCGTCAGGTTGGTAAAAACGGCGCGCTTGAAGTAAAGCGGCTCCACTTTTGAAAGCGCCAGCGCGTGCGAGGTCACTTCCATGACCACCGTGTCGGCGCCGCCCTCCCGCATTGCCGCCAGCAGGCAAAAGAGTTCGGCGGGATCGGGCGTCGTCATGTTGGAGAGTTCCTTGCCGCCGACCTTTTCAAGCGCTCTGCCATCGAGAAAATTGCCCACCGTGCCGATCAGGCCGACGCGTTTGCCCGCTTTTCTCAAAACGTGCGCCAGCATGGCGGCGGTCGTCGTTTTGCCGTTGGTGCCGGTGACGCCGACCAGCGTCAGATCCCGCTCGGGATGCCCGTAAAAGGCGGCCGCGAGCCGCGAAAAGGCCGCGCGGGCATGCGGCACGACCAGCGTCGGCAGACCCGGCAGATCGTGTTCGCACACCGCCAAGACCGCGCCCGCGGCCACCGCCGCTCCGGCAAAATCCGCGCCGTTCTTTTCAAGGCCGTCAATGGCGACGAAGACCTCGCCGCCGCGCACGCGCCGCGAATCGTCGGTAATGCCGCTGACCGCGGCAGACGGCAGCCGCGGCGGCACGTCGTAACCGGCGCTTTGCAGTAATGTCATAATATCCATACCCGTTCCCCCGCTATTCTTCGCTTTCATCGTACGGGAAGCGCAGCGTGACCACCGTTCCGATCGGCACTTCCTGCCCCGCCGCGGGCGATTGCGCCACCACGGTACGGTCGCCGGAAAGCCAACCGTCTCCCTGACAAAAGCCGATGTTCAGACCCGCGCCCGTCAGCGTGCCGCCGGCGTCGCCGAGTTCTTTTTTGACCACATCCGGCACCGTGACCGTTCTGTCGGATGCGTCGCCGAGGCGCAGCGTCACCGTGGCGCCGACGCGCCTGACGACGGTACCCGCCGCCGGGGTCTGGCCCGTCACCTGCCCGCTCTCGCCCGAAAACCGGAAAGTAAAGCCGGAAGCGGCCAACAGTTTTGCCGCGTCGGCCATGGAAAGGCCGCAAAGATCCGGCACGGTCAGCGTGCGCGCTTCCTCTTCCGCCTCGGTGTAGACGGGCTCGACGCCGAGATGCGGCAGTACCGAGCGAAAGACGCCCGCCACGTAGGGGGCCGCCACCACGCTGCCGTATTTGACGTAGCAGGTCGGTTCGTCCACCACCA
>CAMZFG010000037.1 GCA_947306035.1 uncultured Clostridia bacterium
CCGCCGCCGACCGCGCCGTATTCGTGCGAAATGTTCTGCTCGAACGTCAGCGTTTTCTTGCAGGTCAGCATGTGGTAGAAGGACAGCACGCCCGCGGCCGGGCAGGTGTTGTCGCCGAGGCCCGCGTAGATCTGGACCTCACAGGTGATCAGGTGCGCGAAGTTGGCCGTATCGTAGTAGGCGACGTTCTCGTTGGCGCTGTACGACGGGCAATATTTGCTCCCTCTGCGCCCCGCGTTCGCGGCGTTGATATCGCACAGCCAGGGTTTGGAGAGATCGGCCAGCGACAGGTCGTGCCCCGTCGCGGTCCGCGACAGCGCGGCCATGACCGTGGACTGAAAACCGCCCATACTGCCGCCCGAAGCGATCAGGTCCTGCCCGTTCCAGATGTTAAGTCCGTCGGGCCCGCAGTGTTCGACCAGGAACCGCAGACCGAGCAGGTCGCGTTTGAGCATCTGATAAAAGTACATTCTCTCGCGGGAGCCCGTTTCGGTATCCACGCCGAAGCGCGTGCCGATGGCGGATTTCATACCGTCGAGATACGTGGAGTCGCTGTTGATCTTGTCGACTTCCAGACTGTGGGCGCACACCGAAAGCGTGGCCGTTTCCGTGTAATAATCGGGGCTCGCGGGGGCAATGCTGTGCCCCTGGAACGTGATGCGCAGTTTGACCTGCCTGGAAGAAGAGGCCCATTCCGGATACGTCAGATAGGCCGAGACCACGCCGGGCTCGCCTTTGGCGTTGGTGCCGCAGCGCAGTTCCACGTAGTAGACGTTGTAGCCGCTCTTGCCGGAGACCGGTTTGAAGGTGACGCGCTCGATCTCCATATTGCGCACGTCCGTGGCCACGCCGAGCCAGAACGTGTCAAAATCTTCGGGGCACGGCGTCACGGCGACGGTGTTGTCCACCGAGAAGCCGGCGCTGCCGAGAAAATGACAGCCGACGTCGCCCGTGGGCAGCTGCGTCAGTTTGTTTTTGTTTTGGTCGTAGGCGGTGATATTCCAGTAGAAGAAGCCGGGCCGCTTCAGTTTGGTCGATTTGGTCTGCAGCACGCCGTCGACGCCCGCGACCAGGTTGTTCGACGACATCTGCGTCGACTCGTTATAGGTCTCGACGCGGAAGTACGGCACGTCCACGATCCTGCCGCCCGCGATGACGGCCACGTTGAGCGTAGCGATATCGCCGGTGGCGTAGGACAGCGCGTCGCGGTCCACGTCGCCCACGATCTTCCATTTGGCGGAGGCGGGCACGGCGGAAACGGCGATGCGTTCGTAGTCGCGCAGTTCGGAGTACCCCTCGCCGAACGACTTTTGACCGCCCGCGAGCAGGGCTTTGAACTGCTCCGCGGCCTGCTTGTAAAAGTCCGCGTCGTACACGGCGATGACCAGCGCCTGCCCCTCTGTGCTGATGCGGCAGGAGGCGGGCGGCACGTGCGCGTTCGTCTCAAACCGGATCACTTTGCCGTTCTGCGGCATGGTCGTCACCACGTCGAGCGTCACGCCCACCTGCTCTTCGATAGCCGTGCGCACGATCGGCGCGGCCAGGGTGGTGTCGCTGTCTTTGAGGATCTTATACTCCTCGAACGCGTTTCCGCAAATGTTGTAGGTCTCCACAGTTCCCTCTCCCGTATCGGTATTTTCTTCGTTCGTTCCGTCTTTCCTGCCGCAGCCGACGAGGCACACGAGCAGGCAGACCGACAAACACAACAATAAGATCTTTTTCATAAAGCAACGCTCCTTTGCGATATTACCACGTGTCGCTTTGCCGCGTAAAGGGCGTGCCGTCCCAGCCGCCGCCGTGGGTGTTGTTGGACGTGAACGTGATCTTTTTGGGGCCCTTGACCGCGTTGTAGAGCGACAGCACGCCCGTGGCGGGGCAGATGTGGTCGCCGAGGCCCGCCGAGATCTGCACGCGGCAGGTGCCGGCGATCATGGCGGCGAAGTACGCGGTGTCGTAGTACAGCGTGGCGGACTCGCGCGGCGGGCGGAAGCAACTGATGTTGCGGCCGGCGTTGTAGCCGTCAAGGTCGCACATCCACGGGATCGACAGGTCGAGCAGACTCGGCGTTTTGCCCGTGACCAGCGGCGACAGCGCGGCCATGGCGGTAGACTGAAAACCGCCCATACTCGTGCCGGCAAACGTCAGGTCGGTGCCGTTCCAGCGGCCGTCGCCGTGCTCGCCGAAGCGCTCGACCATATACCGCACCGCCATAAGATCGCGCATCAGCATCTGCTTGAAATAAATGGTGTCGCGCGTGACGTTGGTGCGCTGACCGAAGCCGGGCTCGCCCGGCCCGCCGGCGATGGACGTGTACATTTCGTTATAATAGTCGGTGCCTTTGACGTATTTGTCCAGTTCCACGCTGTGCGAGCAAACGCTGAACACGGCGGTATTCGCCTCGTAGATCTTATCCGGCCGGTCGTAGCCGTAGGCCTGAAAACGGAGTTTTAAGCCGATCTTGCCCGTGCCGTTCGGCACCGTGAGATAGCCGGAGACCACGCCGGGGCGGCCCAGGTCGTCGGTGCCGCAGCGCAGCGCCGCGTAGTAAGTGGTAAAGCCGTTGTTCGTCTGCTCCAGTTCGTCCATGGCCACCACTTCGATCGCCATGTCGCGCACCTGGTCTGTCACGCCCTGCCAGAACGAATCGAAATCGGCGGGCTTCTGCGAAGCGACGTTCACGTCGGCGGCGCCGAAGCACACGCTGCTCGCGTACTGGCTGGCATAACTGCCGTCGTCGGAGACCACGGTAAAGTTCAGGGGGTTCTTGTTCTCGTCACAGGCAATGACGTAGCAGTAGGCAAAGCCCGCTTTGGCGCTCGTGAACTCGATGTCGATGCAGCCGTCCGTACCCTTGACGTATTTGTCGGCCGACTTCTGGTTTTTGTTCGACGCCTCGTTGTAGGTCTTGACGTGGAAGTACGGCACGCTGACGATCTCGGTGCCCGAAACGGCCGCCACGTGGATCACGGCGGTGTCGCCCACGGCATAGGACAGGGGGTCGCGATCCGAGTCGCCGGTCAGTTTGCCCGAGGACACGTTCTGATAGGAAACGGTCGGGTAAGCGACGGTCTCGTCGTAACCCGCGGGGAACGAGACCTGATCGCCCGTCAGTAACGACTGAAAGCGGAGCGCCGCCTTTTTGAGATACTCGCTGCGGTAGGCCGCGATGACCAGCGCGTTGTCCTCGGTATAAATGCGGCAGGCGGCGGGCGATATGCGCGAGTCGACGGCAAAGCGGATGACGCGCCCGTCTTCCGGCACGGTCTTGCTCGTGGTCAGACTGATGTCCGCAAAATTCCGCACCGCCGTGCGCAGCGACATAGACGCCTCGCTGCTGCTGTTCTCTTTCAGCACCACGTACGAAGAGATCGGCTGTCCGCAGATCATAATGGGTTCCTGTTGCACGGTTTCTCCCTCCGGTTCGTCCGTTCCCCCGTCCTTTTTGCCGCAGGCGGCAAACATGCCGCACAACAGCGTCAGGGCAAGAAGCAGACACAATGTTTTTTTCATATTGAACACCTCTCGGATGTGATCTTTGTCTTTATTATACAAGATAAGAAATGCGATTTCGTGACGATATTGTTAAAAATAATAATTTTACGGCGCCGGCTCGCCCGCGGGCGGCAGGATGTCGACCTCACAGCCGACGGCCTCGCCCATGACGGGATAGCCCGTTTCGTCGAACGTGACGCGCTGCACGTAGGGGTAGCGCGCCGTGGGCGTGCTGTTCTCGTTGTGGTGATCCATGCCGTGGTAGGCGCAGAACACCTCGGTGCCGTCGGGCGAGGTGAAGAACGAGGCGTGACCGGGGCCGAAAACGCCGTTGCCCATGACGAGCAGGGGCTCTTCGTGTTTGACCCAGTTGGCCGCGTCGCACATTTCGCCGCCCGTGTATTCCAGCACGCCGAGGGCGTAACGGTCAGACCAGCAGCCGTTGGCCGAGTAGATGATGAACAGCCGGTCGCCGTGCGAGAGGAAGAACGGCCCCTCGAGAATGGCGGCGTTGCCGACGTAGGGCGGCACCAGTTCCCATTCGAGTTCGGCTTTGGCGATGGTCGCCTTTTTGCCGCTTGCGAACGTGTAGGGCGAGGTCATCTCGTACAGATCGAGCACCTGCCCGAAATCGGGATCAACGCGGGAGCAGCAGAAATACTGCTTGCCCTCCGGCGTGACGTACGTCGTGGGGTCGATGGCAAAGCCCTGCTTGTCGAGCAGGCGCTGAAAGCCCCATTCGCCGAACGGGTCGTCGGAGAGGGCGGAAAGGATGAACAGCCGCTTTTCGTAGGTGACGGGCTCCTCTTCGATGCGGCCGCTGGTGTAGATATACCACGACCCGTCTTTGCCGCGGTGCATTTCCGGCGCCCACACGTCGCCCCAAACGCCGTCCGCGCCGCCCGCCGCGTCGTAAACGATCTTGCGCTCGCCCTCCGTCATCAGCGTGGCGAGCTGGCGGGAGCGGAAGATCTCCACGTAAGAGCCCTGCGTGAACAGGGCGTAGTAATAGCCGGTCACGCTGTCGTAGGTGACGAACGGGTCGGCCGCGGACGTGCCGCGAATGGGATTTCTGAACGGGGTCGTATTCTGTATGAACGGGGTCATATCCTGTTCTCCTTTCGAGGCGTCGGCCGCGGCGTCGCCCGACGCCGGCGTTCCCGTTTTATTGCCGCAGGCGCACGTCTGCAAAACCAGCAGCGCGGCGCAGAGCAGCAGCAACGCTTTTTTGAACATCAGTTACCTCCGGCGGGCCCGACCGCCCGCAAAAAATCGGCCAGATGATAATCGTCGTACGTGTAAACGTCCGCCGCCGTTTCGCCGACCTTGACGACCAGGGCGGCGTTGCCGTTGGCGGCGGGATATTTTTTGGCGCTGCAGACGGCCCCGTCCATGCGGAAAACGGCGGTCTGCCGCGGGCTGTCGGAACACAGCGACTGTGTCTCGCGCACCAGCCACTTGCCGTCCGCGGCGGTCACCAGCGCCAGCATGACCAGCGTGCCGTAGATCTCCCGATCGTGCAGCACGCGGCCGCGCCTGATTTTTTTATCCTCGGCGTAGCAGCGCAGATACAGCACCGAAACGTGCCGGTGCCGCGCGGAAAACTCCTTTTGCTGCCGGTCGCAGAACTCGCGCTCGGCAGAAAGGATATAATGCTCCATGGCGCCGTCCGACGGCGTGCGCAGGAGCACCGAGACCCCCGCCACGATCGCGCAAACGAGCCACAGGGCCCATATAACGAAGAAGATGGGGCTTAAAAGTCTGACGCAAACGCCGGCGATCGCCAGGGGGATGACCGCGACCTTCGCGCCGAAGATCACGCGGTTCAGGTGTAAAAACCAGATGATACCGTGTTTCATGCGGCGTGCTCCTCTCCGTTGGGTGTGCGGGGGTGAACGGCTGACGCGCTCAGTTCTTTTGAACGCGCTTGACCTCGACCGCGATCTCCGGCGTGCCGTAGGCAGGGTTAAAAAGGCCCGCGACGTGCGTTTCGTACCACGCTTTGATCTCGGCGTCCGTCATCTCGCAGACGTCGCCTTTCGTCTTGACCGTGATGGTGATGATCTGTTCTTCCATATCCGTACCTCCCGAAGAAATCTGACAGACTACAGTTATTTTATCACACGCGCCCGCGAAATGCAAGGCGCTTTTCGTTATTCAAACATTTTTCCGGCAATGGCGGCGGGGTCCGCGCCCGGAATGTAATCGCCGATATCGGAGAGGGCCCGCTCGATCGACCGCCGCTCGAAGCGCACGCCCGAAAGACGCGCGGCCGGTTCCCGCACGTCGCCCCGCGAGAAAAAGTCGCCGGTGATGACGGCGTTGGTGACGAGTCCTTCCTCGGTGTCGAAACGCAGCGAGAACGTGCCGAACGGAAAAACGGCCTCAAACAGATTTTGCCCCCGCGGCGAGCGCCCGACGTTCCAGGCGTACGTGGCGTATTTGTCGCGCACCAGCGCCCCGACGGCGGCCTTGTCTTCCCGCGAAAACGCATACCGTTCGCGGCCTTTTGCCAAATGATCGCACAGCCCCGCGAAAAACGCGTCGGCCGTTTGGGGCGCGGCCAGATACGGCTTGACGTTGGTCACCCGCGCCCGCACGGACTTGATGCCTTTGCTTTGCATTTTGAGCCGGTTCGGCCGCAGCGCCGCCTCGAGCGCGGTCATATCCGTATCGAACAGCACGGTGCCGTGGTGCAAGATGCGATCCTGCCACACCGTTTCGGCGTTGCCCGATATTTTAAGACCGTTCACCGTGATATCGTTGCGCCCCGAAAAGACCGCCCCCACGCCGAGACCGTTCAGATAGTCGATCACGGGCTTTGTGAAAACGCGATAGGGGTCCTCGTCGCGGTCGTAGGGCGCGACGACGGTGTAGCAGACGTTGTTCGGGTCGTGATAGACCGCGCCGCCGCCCGTCAGCCGACGCACGATCTTGATACCGTGTGCCGCCGTATAGTCAAAATTGACCTCTTCGGCGGTGTTCTGATTGACGCCCACGATCACGGCCGGGTCGTTGCGCCAAAGGTAGATCCAGTACCCCGCGGTCCCCCGCAGCAGATACTCCTCGGAAGCCAGATTGAAATACGGGTCGCGCACGTCCGACACGATCACGCGAAAGTCCTGCAAGGTCGTTCCCCCTCTCCCGCCGCGCGGTTTTTCTCTTTTTATTATAAAAAAAGGGCTGACCGAAGTCAACCCTTTTTTCGCGGGTATCAAACGCCTTTTTTGGCTCTGCGCACGATCTCCGCGTCCGAGGTATCGATGGTGGAAACGTGACCCGTCAGCGGCAGCATTCTGTCGTTGATGTAGTCCACGATCCAACTCGGCTGCGGGAAGAACTCCGCGTCGAACTCGAAGGGCGGGGTGATCCAGTTGCGGGCGCCGCACACCACCACGGGCGCGTCGAGGTAGTCGAAGCACAGCTCGGTGATGTTGCGCGCGAAGTCGTTGAGCACGGAGCCGCGTGCGCAGGCGTCCGACGCCAGAATGATGCGGCCCGTTTTCTTGACGGACTCCACCACTTTTTCGTAGTTGAACGGCACGATGCTGCGCGCGTCGATGATCTCGGCCTCCACGCCGTATTTCTCGGAGAGGATCTTGGCCGCGTCCATGGCGCGGTAGAGCGTGGCGCCGATGGTGAGAATGGTCACGTCTTTGCCCACGCGCTTGACGTCCGGCTCGCCGATCGGGATCTCGTAGTACCCTTCGGGCACGCCCTCTTTGTGGAACTCCTCACCCTTGTCGTAAATGCGCTGGCTCTCGAAGAACACCACGGGGTCGGTGCCGTTTAAGGCGGCGTTCATCAGGCCCTTGGCGTCGTAAGGCG
>CAMZFG010000038.1 GCA_947306035.1 uncultured Clostridia bacterium
AAAAAGGTCGCGGCGTCGCCCCGCGTCAGAGGCGCGTCGGGGGAGAGGGTGCCATCGGCGAAGGTGGCGAGCAGTCCCGCCTCGTAGGCGGCGTAGAGCGCGTCGGCGGTGCCTACCGGAATGCTGTCGAAGTCCCGCACCGCGTCGGCGTAGGTCGGGGCGGCGAGCGGCAGCACGGCGGCGGCCCATACGGCGGCTTCGCTTCTCGTCACCGCCGCGTCGGGGCAAAAGTTTTCGCCCGTGACGAACCCTTTGGCCTTCAGGTAGGCCGCGGCGCGCTTCATGCCGGCGGGAATGGCGTCGTCGTCGGCAAAGTCCGTGGCCGCAACGGCGGGCGCTTCCACGCCGGCGGCTTCTAACAGAACGGTCGCGAACGCCGCGCGGGAGAGCGTGGCCTCGGGGTGAAAATAGTGCGTTCCGCCCGTTTCGTCGCCCGAGAGCCAGCCCTTTTCGCTGACCGTCAGGGCGTCGCTGTGCCGCGCGCCGTCCGGCATATCGGCATACAGCCAGCCCGTGACGAGCGGCCGTACCGTGATGCTGACTTCCGCCGTCGGGGCGAACGCGCCCGCGTCGTCCTGTACCCGCCAGGTAAAGGCGTCCGCGCCGTCATAGCCCGCGTCGGGGGTATAGACGAAGTCGCCCGTGGCGGCGTCGAGCGTCACCGTGCCGTGCGCGGGGTAGCGGCAGATCTCGAACGAAAGGGGATCGCCCTCGGGATCAGAGGCCGTCAGCGTGCCGGGCAGTGAGAGCGAGGCGTGCGTGGTCACCGCCATGACCGAGCCCCGTCCCGCGGGGCAGCAGTTGACCCCGTCGGTCACTTTCAGGCGGCAGGAGAGGGTGTAGCCGACCGGCCCATCCGCGGTGGCGGGCTCAAAGCCGAAACTGCTTTTGTAAGTGCCCTCGGTCGGCACAAAAGAAAGATAAGAAAGCGTTTCGCGGGGAATGGTCTGCCCCACCGCCACGGCCGTGTGACCGAGCAGCAGCTGCCCCTCGGTGACGGGCGGCAGAGCGGTGACGGTGATGGCGGTGACGGGCGCGCCGGAAAGCGACGCGTCCAACAGATCGGCCGAGACGGAAACGGGCTCTCCCGCGGGGGCGGAACAGCAGACCGCGGCCTGTTCGGCCAGGCGGCAAAGCCCCGGGCTGACGAGCGTTGAGGTGGCCGTTTTGCCGCCGAACAGCCAAAGGCCGCCCGCCACGGCGCCGGCCGCCGCCGCGCCGCAGAGCCCGGCGAACAGAAATGTATGCTTGCGTTTCATAGCGGATCTCCTTTTTGTGTTTTCATGCCCACTCTATGCGAAAAACGCGCCGGCTATGCCGCTTTTATGAAAGTGCGTTGTGCAAATCTACCGCAAAAAAGGTAAAAAGAGCGTATTCTATCGTGTTTTATGAAAAAATATGCAGTTTTTTGAATTTGTTCTTGCAGATTGCTTGACAAGCGCCCGCGCGTGTGCTACAATATTTTCATAATTTTTTTGCGGTTTTTCCGCATCAAGGAGGATGGAAGATATGATCACCAACGAATACCTCAAAGGTCTGATGGAGGACGTCAAAAAGCGCAACCCCGGCGAGCCGGAGTTTCACCAGGCGGTCTCCGAGGTGCTGGAATCGCTGGAACCCGTGGTCGAGAAGTACCCCGAGTTCATCGAAAAAGGCGTGCTGGCCAGCATCGTGGAGCCGGAGCGCATCATCAAGTTCCGCGTGCCGTGGGTCGACGACGCGGGCAAAGTGCAGATCAACCGTGGTTTTCGTATCCAGTTCAACAGCGCCATCGGCCCCTACAAGGGCGGCCTGCGTTTTCATCCCTCCGTCTATGAAGGCATTATCAAGTTCCTCGGTTTTGAGCAGATCTTCAAGAATTCGCTGACGGGGCTCCCGATCGGCGGCGGCAAGGGCGGTTCCGATTTTGACCCCAAAGGCAAGTCCGACGGTGAAGTGATGCGCTTTTGCCAGAGCTTTATGACCGAGCTTGCCAAGCACATCGGCGCGGATACCGACGTGCCTGCCGGCGATATCGGCGTGGGCGCGCGGGAGATCGGCTACCTCTTCGGCCAGTATAAACGCCTGCGCAACGAGTTCACCGGCGTGCTGACGGGCAAGGGCCTGACGTACGGCGGGTCGCTCGCGCGCAAAGAGGCGACCGGCTACGGCCTTTGCTACTTTACCGACGCCATGATGAAAGACCACGGCGACAGTTTCAAAGGCAAGACCGTGGTGATCTCCGGCTCCGGCAACGTGGCCATCTACGCCTGTGAAAAGGCCACCGCGCTCGGCGGCAAAGTGGTCGCCATGTCCGACTCCAACGGCTACGTTTACGACAAGAACGGCATTGATCTTGCCACCGTCAAGGAGATCAAAGAGGTGCGCCGCGGCCGCATCAAAGAGTACGTGATCGTGCACCCCGAGGCCGAGTATCACGAGGGCTGCTCCGGCATCTGGACGATCAAGTGCGACGTGGCGCTGCCCTGCGCGACGCAGAACGAGATCAGCGAAGAGTCTGCCAAAGCGCTTGTCAAGAACGGCGTCAAGGTCGTGGCGGAGGGCGCCAACATGCCCTCGACCCCCGAGGCCATTCACACCTTCCAGAAAGCGGGCGTGCTGTTCGGGCCCGCCAAAGCCGCCAACGCGGGCGGCGTGGCGACCTCTGCTCTGGAGATGTCGCAGAACTCCATGCGCTACTCCTGGACGTTTGAAGAGGTGGACGCCAAACTGCACGACATTATGGTGAACATCTACCACAACGCCGCCAACGCCGCGGAAGAGTTCGGCATGAAGGGCAACCTGGTGGCGGGCGCCAACATCGCCGGCTTTATGAAAGTGGCCAAGTCCATGCTGGCTTACGGCGTTTGCTGATCGTTTGATACCCCGAGGCGCAAAGTATGATCTTTTCGTATTTTGCGCCTCTTTTATACCCGTTTATATTGCAAACGAGCGGGCTTTTTGCTACAATGAAAGCAGAAAGACCCGAAAGGAGACCGATATGTTCGAGATCGTCAGACGAGCGGAGCTGAACCCCACGGTCACGCTGTTGGAAGTGGCCGCGCCGCTGGTGGCCAAAAAGGCCAGACCGGGGCAGTTCATCATTCTGCGGGTAGACGCGGCCGGTGAGCGCATTCCGCTGACCATTGCCGACAGCGACCCCGAAAAGGGCACCGTCACCGTCATTTTTCAGATCGTGGGCGCCACCACGGAAAAACTCAATCACGTGCCCGCGGGCGGCTGTCTTGCCGATTTCGTCGGGCCGCTCGGCCGCGCGACCGAGATCGGGGGCGTCAAAAAGGTGGCTGTGGTCGGCGGCGGCGTGGGCTGCGCCATCGCCTATCCCGTGGCCAAAGCGTTCTTTGAAGCGGGCGCCGAGGTACACGCCGTGGTCGGCTTTCGCAGCAAAGACCTGATCATACTGGAAAACGAGTTCCGCGCCCACGCGCACAAATTCGTGCTGATGACCGACGACGGCAGCGCGGGTGAAAAAGGGCTTGTGACCGACGCGCTGCGCCGCCTGATCGAAGCGGGCGAGCGGTACGACCGCGTGGTCACCATCGGGCCGCTGATCATGATGAAATTCGTCAGCGCGGTGACAAAGGAATACGGCATTCCGACCGTGGCCAGCATGAACCCCGTCATGATCGACGGCACGGGCATGTGCGGCGGCTGTCGCCTGACCGTGGGCGGCGAGACCAAATTCGCCTGCGTCGACGGCCCCGAGTTCGACGCGCATCTGATCGATTTTGACGAGGCGATGGAGCGCGGCGCCATGTACCGCGATTTCGAGCGGGCCGCGCACGAGGCGACCTGCAACCTGTATCGGATGGGGGAGAGCAAGCAATGAACATGTCAAAACAGAAAAATCCCATGCCGACGCAGGATCCCGCCGTGCGGGCGCACAACTTTGACGAAGTGGCAAAGGGGTACGACGCCGAGACCGCCGAGAACGAGGCAGACCGCTGCCTGCATTGCAAAAACCCCGCCTGCGTGTCGGGCTGTCCCGTCAAGATCAACATTCCCGCCTTTCTTCAAAAAGCCGCCGCGGGCGACTTTGAGGGCGCTTACGCCGTCATCACGGCGGAGAGTTCGCTGCCCGCCGTCTGCGGCCGCGTCTGCCCCCAGGAGAACCAATGCGAGGGGCAATGCGTGCGCGGCAAAAACGGCGATCCCGTCGGCATCGGCCGCGTGGAGCGTTTCGTGGCCGACTGGCATAACGAGCACGCGGCGGCGCCTGCCGAAAAGCCCGTCTCCAACGGGCATCGCGTGGCCGTGATCGGCTCCGGCCCGTCGGGTCTGACCTGCGCCGGCGATCTGGCCAAAAAGGGCTATGACGTGACGATCTTCGAGGCCCTGCACACCCCGGGCGGCGTGCTGGTCTACGGCATTCCCGAATTCCGCTTGCCCAAAGCCATCGTCTCCCGCGAGATCGAGGGCCTCTCGGCGCTCGGCGTGCGCGTTTGCACCGACGTGGTCATCGGGCGCACCCTCTCCGTTGACGATCTGTTCGACGAGGGGTACGAAGCCGTGTTCATCGGCTCGGGCGCGGGCCTGCCCCGCTTTATGAACATACCCGGCGAAAACCTCAAAGGCGTTTACTCCGCCAACGAATACCTCACGCGCGTCAACCTGATGAAGGCCTACCGCGCAGACAGCGATACCCCCGTGATGAAGGGCGGCCGCGTGGCGGTGGTGGGCGGCGGCAACGTGGCCATGGACGCGGCCAGAACGGCGCTGCGCCTCGGCGCGGACAAAGTCTACATCGTCTATCGCCGCTCTATGGAAGAACTGCCCGCACGGCGCGAGGAAGTGGAGCACGCCATGGAGGAGGGCATTGAGTTTCTGCTTTTGAACAACCCCGTCGAGATACTCGGCTACCATAATCCAAACGACCGCCGCGACCCCAAAAACGGCTTTGTCACGGGCATGCGGGTCATTCGCATGGAGCTGGGCGAGCCGGACGAACGCGGCCGCCGCAGACCCGTGGAGATCCCGGGCAGCGAGTACGAACTGGCGCTGGACACGGTGGTCATGGCCATCGGCACTTCGCCGAACCCCCTGATCAAATCGACCACGCCGGGGCTTGACGTCAACCGGCACGGCGGCATCGTGGTAGAGGAAGAAACGGGCAAGACCTCGCTTGACGGCGTGTACGCCGGCGGCGACGCGGTGACCGGCGCGGCCACCGTCATTCTCGCCATGGGCGCGGGCAAGACCGCCGCCGCGGCCATCGACAAGGCGCTCGGCGCACGATAATATGCGACCCCATTCAAAAAAGCACCCTGTTTTCAGGGTGCTTTTTGCGTCGCCGCGATCAGGGCGCCCGGCGTTACGCCGTATTTCTTTTTGAACACTTTGATAAAATAGGAGACGGAAGAAAAACCGACGGCGGCGGTGATATCCGCGACTTTGGTCTTGTGCTCGTTCTCGATCAGATGCCGCGCGTACCGCAGCCGCAGATCGAGCAGATACGCCGCGTAACTGCATTGCATGTGCCGTCGGAACAGCGCGGAAAAGTAATGCGTCGAAAGCCCCGTGCTTTTGGCGACTTCCTCCTCCGAAAGCGCGCCTGTGAAACGGCGATGGATATAGACGACCGCCGCCTGTATGCGGTGCGCGTCGCTTTCCTCTGCTTTCGCCGGCGGCCGCGTTCGGTCGCATTGCAGCAAAAACAGAGCCAGCACGTGATTGAGCGCGCATTCGACCAGGGCCTTTTGCGGCGCGCCGTTCCGCGGTTCGGCCTCGACCGCCTGCCGCAGACCCGCCAGCAGCGCCTCTGCCTGCCCGATATCGGCCTCGTCGTCAAAGTCGCAATAGCGGCGGCCCGCCAAACGATAGACGCGCTCGAGCAGGGCAGGCTGTACCAGCGACGCGGAGAACTTGACGTTGACCATCGTCATGACGTTGTCGGGGTCGTTGCGGATGGTGTGAAAATCGTTCGGCATGCAGAGATAGGCCGAGCCGCGGCGCACGGGCAGACGCGCGTTGTTCCAGGTGTGAACGCCCCGGCCGGCGAGCACGAACTCGAACTCGCAATAGTCGTGCCAATGCAGCGTCACGGGCGCCCACCCGCCGCCGATCTGGTGATATTCGATGCGCACCTCGGCGCTGTCGCCGACGCCGGGCGCGGTGACGGATTGCATCCGTTGTCGGCGTTCCCGCTTTTTCATGGCGCCCTCCTTTGCTTGTTTTCTGTTTCTATGATAGCCGTTTTTCGGCGCGATGTCAAGAAAAAAGAGCCGTCATTTCGGATAAATCAGTTATAAAATGCGCCGGCAAACGGTAAAAATCGTAAAATTGAGTTATAAATAGTAAAAAATGTGCATCCGGCGCAGACGGGAGAATGATATAATGAAATCAGAAGAGTACGCGCCGCCGCGCAAGCGGCCGCGCAGGGAGGAGTTTTGACATGAAAAGGATACTGGCGCTGTTTTTGGCGCTTTTGATGTTTGGCGCGCTGCTCTCTGCCTGCGGCGCAAAAGAAACGCCCGACGACGAGAACGAAAACGAACAATCCGAAGAGGAGGATGAGGGGATGGCACCGTTTTCATTTTCGGTCATGACCTACAACACGCAGAACGCAGGCGTGAGCAAAGGCAACGAGCCGTCGCACGACGCCAAATATAAAAAGTTGGCGGGCATGATCGATCAAAAAAAGCCGGATCTGATCGCGCTGCAGGAATGCGCCGCCGCCGACGCCGCCAACTCGATCCGCAAAAAACTGGCCGACAAAGATAACTATAGCGTCGTCACGGGTTCTTCCGGTGCGCACACCGCCCTGATCTACAACAAAACGGTCTTTGAAAAAACGGCGAGCGGTTGCCAACAGATCGGTGCGGCGGGCGACGAAACGGGCTCGGCCTACGACCGGTATCTGAACTGGGTCAAACTGCGTCATATCGAAAGCGGCACGGAGTTCGTGGTGATCCCGGTGCACGTCGACTACGTCAAAGAGGCGTACCTGGCGCAACTGCAGAAGATCGTCGATTTTCTCAAAGAAAAGCAGGCCGGCGTTTCGGCGATCCTGATGGGCGACTTCAACGCGCGGCCGGACGCCCTGAAAAACACCGCGATCGTCACGGAACGCTATAACAGCGCGCGGGAACTGGCGACCGTCAACAACACCAAAAACACGGCCACGTTTTTGGGTGAGGGCGGCGGCATCCTCGACCACGTCTTTTACAAATCGTCCGTCGGTTTCCGGGGGCTCAAATCGCAGTACTACGAGGTACTGACGAGCGACGAAAACAACCCCTCCGATCACCGCCCCGTTTACGCGGAATTCAGTTTCGG
>CAMZFG010000039.1 GCA_947306035.1 uncultured Clostridia bacterium
ACGATGGCGTAGCGCACCGCGGCGCCGGCGCCCACGTAGGCGTCGCCCATCAGCACCGCGTCTTCGACGACGGCGCCCGCCATGACGCGCACGTTCTCGCCGAGCACGCTGTTTTTCACCGTGCCGAGTATCTCGCAGCCCTCGGTGATCGAGGCGTTCTCCACCACCGCGTTCTCGCCGATATACTGGGGCGGCGCGTTGTCGTGCCGTGAGAGGATGCGCCATTCGCCCTCGGTCAGCGACAGCGTGGGGTTGTCGCCGAGGATATCCATGTTGGCCTGCCAGAGCGAGTCGATGGTGCCCACGTCTTTCCAGTAGCCGGAGAACGGGTAGGCCATCATCTTCTCCCCCGCCGCCAGCATGGCGGGAATGATGTTTTTGCCGAAGTCGTTTTCGGAGTTCGGGTCGGCGGCGTCGGCTTGCAGGTATTTGGTCAGCACCTCGCGGGTGAACACGTAAATGCCCATCGAGGCCTTGGTGCTGTCCGGGTGCTTCGGTTTTTCGGTGAATTTGATAATGCGGTTTTCTTCATCGGTGGTCATGATGCCGAAGCGCGAGGCCTCCTCGATCGGTACCTCGATGACCGCCACGGTGCAGGCCGCACCGCTCTTTTTGTGAGCCGCCAGCATTTTGGAATAGTCCATGCGGTAGATGTGGTCGCCCGACAGCACCAGCACGTACTCGGCGTTGTAGCGCTCGATAAAGGAAAGGTTCTGGTAGATGGCGTTGGCCGTTCCTTTGTACCAGTCGGCGCCTTTTTTGGCCTGATAGGGGGGCAGGATGCGCACGCCGCCGAGGTTGCGGTCGAGGTCCCAGGGCAGGCCCGTGCCGATGTACTCGTTGAGCGCGAGCGGCTGATACTGCGTCAGCACGCCCACGGTATCGATGCCGGAATGCACGCAGTTGGAGAGCGTGAAGTCGATGATGCGGTATTTGCCGCCGAACGTGACGGCGGGTTTGGCCGTTTTTGCCGTCAGCGCGTAAAGGCGGCTGCCCTGACCGCCGGCCAGCAGCATGGCCACGCATTCTTTTTTCTTGAACATGGTCGTTCCTCCGTTTTTGTTTTTCGGGGCGCTTGCCGTCAGAACGGACGGCGACGAAATACAAACAGGGTCATTTTTGCCGCGGCGCGGCTTTTGAGAGGATCACGCAGGACAGGGGCGGGGCGACGAGACGGACGGACTGCGCCTGCCCGTGGCAGGGGACGGGTTCGGTCTTGAGAACGCCGTTGTGCCGGCCGCCGCCGCCGTAACTTTCATCGTCGGAATTGAACACCTCGCGGTAGCGCCCCTCGGGCAGGCCGAGGCGGAGATCTTCACGGCAGACGGGCGTGAAATTCAGCACCACCACCAGTTCCCGCCCCCGGTCGTCGATGCGGCGGTAGGAGAGCACGCTCTCCCGCTTGTTGTCGGGGTCGATCCAGCAAAAGCCGTCCCAGCCCCCGTCGCGCCGGTAGAGCGGCGGGTTTTCGAGATAGAAGCGGTTGAGCGCCGCCGCGTAGTTCTGCAGTTTGGCGTGCATGTCATAATCCAGCAAAAACCACTCCACGGCGCCGGCGTAGTCCCACTCGCGGAACTGGCCGATCTCGCTGCCCATGAACAGCAGTTTTTTGCCGGGGTGCGTCATCATATAGCCGAGAAAGACCCGCACGCCCGCAAACTTTTGCTCGTACGTGCCGGGCATTTTGTCGAGAAACGACTTTTTGCCGTGCACCACCTCGTCGTGCGAGACGGGCAGCACGTAGCGCTCGCCGAAAGCGTAGGTCAGCGAAAACGTCACCTTGTCGTGATGATAGGAGCGGAACAGGGGGTCCTCTCCGGCATAGGCCAGCGTGTCGTTCATCCAGCCCATGTTCCATTTGAGCGAAAAGCCGAGCCCGCCGTGCTCCCAGGAAGTCAGATTGCCCCACGCCGTCGATTCCTCGGCGATCATCAGAAGACGCGGAAACGCGTTTTGCATGTGGCTGTTGAGTTTTTGGAAAAAGGCGATCGCCTCGAGGTTTTTATTCTCGCCGTAGCGGTTGGGGATCCATTCGCCCGGCATGCGGTCGTAGTCCAGGTAGAGCATGGAGGCCACCGCGTCGACGCGCAGGCCGTCGGCGTGATAGACGCGCGCCCAGAAATCGGCGTTGGAGATGAGAAAACTCTCCACTTCCTGCCGCCCCACGTCAAAGCAGCGCGTGCCCCAGCCCTTGTGCTCCATGCGGTCGGCGCCCTGATACTCGTAGAGCGGTTCGCCGTCGAACTCGAAAAGACCGTGCTCGTCTTTGGGGAAATGTGCCGGCACCCAGTCGAGAATGACGCCGACGCCGGCCTCGTGGCACGCGTCGACGAACGCCATGAAATCACGCGGCGAGCCGTGGCGGGCGGTGGGGGCGTAGTAGCCGCACACCTGATAGCCCCAGGAGCCGTCGAAAGGATGCTCCATGACGGGCAGCAGTTCGACGTGCGTGTAGCCCATCTGCTTGACGTACGGGATCAGGTCTTCGGCCAGTTCACGATAGGAGAGCGGCGTGCCGTCCTCGTGCCGTTTGAACGAACCGAGATGCACCTCGTAGATATTGAGCGGCGCGGCGTAGGGGTCTGCCATGGCCTTTTCGCGATACGCCAGCCAGCCGGCGTCGCGCCATTCGTAGCCCGCAAGGTCGCATAAGACGGAGGCCGTGTGCGGCGGCTTTTCGCAGGCAAAGGCGTAGGGATCGGCCTTGTAGCGCACGCCGTGCGGCGTTTGCAGTTTGTATTTATACAGCGCGCCGGGCGCCGCGCGCCCCGCCGCCAGTTTGATCTCGAACACGCCGCCCTCGCTGACGCGCGTCATGGGGTCGCTTTCGCCCCAGTCGTTGAAATCGCCCGTCAGGAACACGGCCTCGGCGTGCGGCGCCCAGACGCGGAACACCGCCTCGCCCGCGGGGGTCAGATGCGCGCCCATGTAGTCGTAGCATTGATAATTGGTGCCCTGATGAAACAGATACAGGGGCAGATCGTCTTTGTGCATCGCGGCCTCCTTTGAAATATTTTTACTTTTGCTGATTTTATTATACAATGCGCGCGGAAAAAATACAAGCCGTGCGCGGCGATTTTACGCAAAAGATTTCGACAGAGGGCTCCGCCTTGCCGTCCGACGGCAAAAAAGCCCCAGAACGGTGTCGAAAACGCGCCTTTTCCGGTCGGAAAAACGCCGCGTGCGGGCCTGCCGCGGCCGCCGCCCTTCCCGCGCACGCCCATTGACAAATTCTTTTTGATTTGTTATACTGATGAAAACGACGACAAGAGAGGAGCGAACCGACCGTGCGCACATTCTTTCCCGCCGTGGCGGGCAACCGGGCGCTTGCCGAAAAACTCGGCGAAGAGCTGGCGGGCGGCCGCTTTTCTCACGCCTATATCATCGAGGGCGCAAAGGGTTACGGCAAGCATACGCTGGCGCGGCAGATCGCCATGGCGGCGGCCTGCGAGAACCGCGACGACCCGCGCCACCCTCTGCCCTGCGGCGTCTGCCCCGCCTGCCGCAAGATCCGCTCCGGCAACTGCCCCGACCTCTTGTGGTTTTCCCGCGCGGCAGGCAAGGCCTCGATGGGCGTGGATACGGTGCGGGCGCTGCGCGAAGACCTGGCGCTGGTGCCCAACGAACTGGACGTCAAGATCCTGGTCGTCGAGGACGCGGACACCATGACGGTACAGGCGCAGAACGCCTTTTTGCTGACGCTGGAAGAACCGCCCCCCTTCGTGCTGTTCCTGCTGCTGGCGGAGAACGCGGGCAGTTTGCTGGAGACCGTGCGCTCCCGCGCGCCCGTCTTTCGCCTCGGCCCCGTCGACGACGAGACGCTCGCCGCCTGGCTGACGCAGAACGCGCCGCCCGCCCTGCGGCCGGCGGCCGCCGCGCTGCAACGCGAAAAACCGGCGGAGTTCGCCGCGCTGCTGCGGCTTGCGGGCGGCGCCGTGGGCGTTGCGGAGCAACTGCTCGACGACAAAAAGCGCGCGCCCCTTTTAGCGGAGCGGGAAACGGTCAACACCCTGCTGACCGCCCTCTTCGACCGTCGGCGCGACGTGCTGACGCTGACGCTGGCGGGCCTTTCGCAGAGCCGGGAAGCGGCGGACGATCTGCTGTCTCTTCTGGCGGCGGCGCTGCGCGACCTGATCCTGCTCTCCCGCAGCGAAACGGCGGCCCTGCTCTTTTTCACCGACCGCGAGGCGGCGCTGGACGCGGCCGCGCGCTGTCCCCTGACGCGCCTGCTTCGCTGCGCGGCGGCGACGGACGCCGCCAAAGACGCGCTGGCGAACAACGCCAACGTCCGACTGACCCTGTCAAGACTGGCCGATCAACTGCAAAACGCATAAGTCATAAAAACGGAGTGTACCATGGAAGAAGAAAAAAGAAACGATCAAGCCCGCGGCGAAAACGGCGGCACGCCCATTTCGGTGCGTCCCGGCAACTTTATGCCGCGCGGGCAGAACGGGCAGCAAAATGCCGATAACGCGCCCCGTAACGGGGGTAAAAACAGAAATCGCCGTCGCCGCCGCGGCGGAGGCGGCAACCGGCAGGAGAATGAACGCCCCGCCGGCGAAAACCGGCGCGAGGCCGCCGACCGCGAGGGCGAAAATCCCGAAAACGGCAGCCGTGAAAACGGCAGCCGGCACGACCGCCGCGGGGGCCGGGATCGGCGCGATAACCGCGGCAAACCGCAGGAGCAGGGGCGGCGCGAGGACGACCGCGGACATCACGGCGGCCGCGACCGCCGCCGCGAGGACAACGCGCCCCGCATCAGCAGCACGCTGCGCGAAGAACTGGATTCCGAGTTTGCCGCCACGCCCTTTGCCGACCGTTTGCCCAAAAAACCGGGGCTGACGCAGGAGACCGAAAGCGCGGCGGATACCGACGAGTTTGCGGTGGACATCGCCACGGCGGCTTACCTGATCGAGGATATCCCCACCGGCTTCCCCGCCCCCGACGGCAAGTCGGTCGAGGTGGTGGGCGTGCGCTTCCGGCACGCGGGCAAAGTCTATTTCTTCTCGCCCGAGGGCATCAAATTCCACATGGGCGACTCCGCCGTGGTCGACACCGCGCGCGGGCAGGAACTCGGCGAGGTCGTGCTGCTCAACCGCCACGTGGCGGAAAAGAACATTTCGCAGCCCCTGCGCTCCGTGGTGCGTCTTGCCACGAAAGAGGATATCGCGCACGAGGCCGAAAACCGCAAAAAAGAGGCCGAAGCCCTCACCGTCTGCGCCGAAAAGATCGCCGCGCACAAACTCGATATGCGCCTGGTCGACGCGCAGTACACCTTTGACAACAGCAAACTGCTCTTTTACTTCACCGCCGAGGGGCGGGTCGATTTCCGCGACCTGGTGCGGGATCTGGCCGGCTTTTTCCGCACCCGCATCGAACTGCGGCAGATCGGCATTCGCGACGAGTCGCGCCTGATCGGCGGGCTCGGCATGTGCGGCAGACCCTTCTGCTGCGCCACCTTCCTTTCCGATTTCGGACAGGTCTCGGTCAAAATGGCCAAGGAGCAGGGGTTGTCGATCAACACCTCGAAGATCTCCGGCTGCTGCGGGCGGCTGATGTGCTGCCTGCGCTACGAGCAAAAGACGTATGAACTGGAGACCGCCCTGACGCCCGGCCGCGACGCCCGCGTCATGACCCCCGACGGGCCCGGCACCGTGACCGAGAGCGCGCCCATCGCCGGCACCGTCAAGGTGCGCCTGGACAGCGCCGAAGAGGACGAGGCCCCCGCCGTTTACCCCCGCGACGACGTGACCCTGCTGGCGCCGAGCCGGCCCGCGCAGGTCAAAGAGCCGGAAACGGACGACGAGGACGACGCGGCAAAAACGCCTGCCGACGACGCCTGACGACCGAACATGAAAAGCGCATCCGACCGGGTCGGATGCGCTTGTTTTTTATACCGTTTGGCGGTTTTTGCGTTTTTCGGTCGTTTTACGTCAGCGCTTCCCACAGGGCGGAAAATCCGCCGCGGCGGTAGATGGCGCGGTAGTACGCGAGTTCGTCCCCGATGCGGGCGTCGACCAGTTTGATGCCGAGCAGTTCCACGGGCGCTTTGTCGTCGGTCAGAATGAGGTCGCCGCCCCGATACAGGCCGTTTTCCCGCATTTTGGAAAGCGCCGCGCCCAGCGCGCGGTAAAGCGGCGCGTCCGTCACCGTGGCCATGCCCGCCTCAAGGCGGTCGAGCGCGCCCGCGTCGCACGTGGCGAACAGTTCCCTGTTCTCCTGAATCTTGGCGTTGTAGACGTACGGGAACACGGCGGCCACCGTGTCGGCAAGGTAGGCGTTGATGGACTTTTCGTCCTCGGAGTACATATTCATATTCAGCGCCATCACGCCCCGCTCGGTCAGGTGGTCGGCCACCAGGCGGAAGAACTCGACGGTCGACATGCCCGCCGGAATGGTGATATCCTGATAGGCGTCGACCAGGATCACGTCGTATTTTTTGTCTTTGCCGGGGCCGGAAAAGAGGTAGGCGCGCCCGTCGGAGACGACGGCGTCGACCGCGTCCGGCAGGTTGAAGTATTCCCGCGCCACGTCCACGATCCTGCCGTCGATCTCCACGCCCTCGATGTGCACGTCGCCGTAGTATTGCAGGCATTGCGTGGCAAAGGTGCCGGTGGCAAGGCCCAGTATCAAAATGTTGAAATCCTCTCTGCGTTCGGTTTCGGAAAGGCCCGCCATCAGCGGCGCGGCCAGGTCGTAGTCGTAGTAACCGCGCGTCAGGCCGCCGTCTTTCATCTGCATCGACTGCACGCCGAACAGCACGTTGGTCGAAAAATAGATCGCCTCGTCGTCGTCGTAGACTTGCAGATAATTGTAGACGGACTCGCCCTCGTAGATGAGGTCGCTCTGCCAGAAGGCGAAGGAACCGAAGCACGACCCGACGCCGCACCCGGCGACCAAAACGAGGCAAACGACCGTTTTGGCGATCTGCTTTCCCGTCAGTCCTCCGCGCAGCCACAAAAAGTAGAGCGCCGCCAACAACACCAGCACCGCCGCAAAGATGAAAAAGGTGACCGAGGTACCCACCGTGGGAATGGTGACGAACGTGGGGGTAAAGGTGCCGATGATGGAACCGATGGTATTGAGGGCGTTGAGTTCGCCCACCGTTTTGCCGTTGCTGTCAAGGTTGGTGGCGG
>CAMZFG010000040.1 GCA_947306035.1 uncultured Clostridia bacterium
ACGACGTGATGTGGAGCGAACTGTTTCTCGCCAACCGGGAGGCGCTGCTGGCCCGCATGGACGCCTTTATGAACGAAATGAAAGACTTGCGCCGCCTGCTTGAAACGGGCGACGCCGCCGCCCTGCGGCAAAAAATGCAATGCTCGACCGAGCGCCGCGCCTGGTTCGACGCGAACAGATAAGGAGATCAGCCATGAACATGACGTTTGAACGCAAACTGGCCATTCCCATGGAAGTCAAGGAGATGTACCCCCTCACGGGCGACATGGGCAAGATCGTGGAGCAGCGCGACCGGGAGATCAAAGACATCCTCGCCGGACGCGACGACCGTCTGCTGCTCGTTATCGGCCCCTGCTCGGCCGACCGCGAGGACAGCGTGATCGCCTACATCAGCCGCCTGGCCGCCCTGCGGGAAAAGGTAGAGGATCGGCTGTTCATCATTCCCCGCATCTACACCAACAAGCCCCGCACCACGGGCGACGGCTACAAGGGCATGCTGCACCAGCCCGACCCCGACGAAAAGCCGGATATGTTCAAGGGCATCGTCGCCATTCGCGAACTGCACATGCGGGCGCTGCGGGAAACGGGTTTTTCCTGCGCAGACGAGATGCTGTACCCCGAAAACCATAAATATCTCGACGATCTGCTGGCCTACGTGGCGGTCGGCGCCCGTTCGGTCGAAGATCAGCAGCACCGCCTGACGGCCAGCGGCGTGGAAGCGCCCGTGGGCATGAAGAACCCCACCAGCGGCGACCTCTCGGTCATGCTCAACGCCATCGCGGCGGCACAGCACGGCCACACCTTTATCTACCGCGGGTGGGAAGCGCACAGCGAGGGCAACCCCTACGCCCACGCCATTCTGCGCGGCTACGTCAACAAGCACGGCGAGTCCATGCCGAACTACCACTACGAAGACCTTTTGCTGCTGTGCGACCTCTACGCCGCGCGCGATCTCAAAAACCCCGCCGTCATCATCGACACCAACCACGCCAACTCCGGCAAAAAGTACCTGGAGCAGCCCCGCATCGTGCGCGAGGTCATGGAGAGCCGGCGTGCCAACGCGGATATCCGGCGCATGGTCAAGGGCTTCATGATCGAGAGTTACCTCGAGGACGGGGCGCAAAAACCGGGCGAACACGTGTTCGGCAAGTCTATCACCGACCCCTGCCTCGGCTGGGAGAAAACGGAGCGTCTCGTGCTGGAACTGGCCGAGCTGGCCGCGCGCTGACGCGTACGCGCGAAAAAGTACGTTTTTCCCCTTGTTATACTCTTGACAATGTTTTGAAAAAATGATATGATGGGAACGGTCAGAAGAGCGCCGCGCCGTGCGGCCGGGCCGTTCCTTTTGCCCGTCCCGTCGATTATCATGAAAGAGGTGCAAAGATATGGAAAACAAATTCATCGTCGAAACGTCGGCCCGTCACATCCACGTGACCGCCGCCACGCTGGAAGCGCTGTTCGGCAAAGGCGCCGAACTGCACAACAAAAAAGACCTCTCGCAGCCCGGCCAGTTCGCCTGCGAAGAAAAAGTGACGCTCGTCGGCCCCAAGGGCGAGCTCAAGGTCAGCATTCTCGGGCCGGTGCGTCCCGCCGACCAGGTGGAACTCTCCTTTACCGACGCCCGCACGCTGGGCCTCTCCGGCGTGCCGATCCGTGAGAGCGGCGACGTCAAGGGCACCCCGGGCCTCAAACTCGTCGGCCCCGCCGGCGAGGTGGATATGCCCGAGGGCACCATCATCGCCAAGCGCCACATCCACATGACCCCCGCCGACGCCGAAGCGTTCGGCGTGGCGGACAAGCAGATCGTCAAAGTCAAACTCGACACCGCCCGCCCGCTGGTGTTCGACGACGTGGTGGTGCGCGTTTCGCCGAAGTTCGCGCTCGCTATGCACATCGACACCGACGAGTGCAACGCCGCCGCCGCGTTCGGCCAGGTCTTTGGTACCATCGTCTAATTTTTGCAAAGGAGAATATACACATGAGCAAAGTCAGCGAATGCCCTTACGCCATGAGCGCTGAAGTACAGAATCAGTGCCGCGTGACCAAGGGCTGCGACCACGGCCCCGCGCCCCTGCCCGAAGAAGGCAAGTGGATCCAGGCCAAACAGATCACCGATATTTCCGCCTACACCCACGGCGTGGGCTGGTGCGCCCCCCAGCAGGGCGCCTGCAAACTCTCGCTCAACGTCAAGAACGGCGTCATCGAAGAGGCGCTGGTCGAGACCATCGGCTGCTCCGGCATGACCCACTCGGCCGCCATGGCCGCCGAGATCCTGCCCGGCAAGACCATTCTCGAGGCGCTCAACACCGACCTGGTGTGCGACGCCATCAACACCGCCATGCGCGAGCTGTTCCTGCAGATCGTGTACGGCCGGACCCAGAGCGCTTTCTCAGATGACGGCCTGCGCATCGGCGCCGGCCTGGAAGACCTGGGCAAGGGCCTGCGCTCCATGGTGGGTACCATGTACGGCACCCGCGAAAAGGGCACCCGTTACCTGGAGATGACCGAAGGCTACGTGGTCAAGATGGCCCTGGACAAGGACGACCAGGTCTGCGGCTACCAGTTCCTGAGCCTGGGCAAGATGATGGACGCCATCAAGAAGGGCATGTCCCCCAATGAAGCGTACGAGAAGAACCTGGGCACCTACGGCCGGTTCAAGGCTGAAGACGGCGCGGTCAAGTGGATTGACCCGCGTAAGGAATAAGGGGAGGTGTGAGACAAATGGCTTTGTTTGAAAACTATGAAGGCCGCATGCCTCAGCTGCAGCCTGTTCTGGACAAGTACGGATTCAAAAACTTCGAGGAAGTTAAAGCTTTTACCAACGGCAAGGGCGTTGACGCTTACTCCATCGTGGAGAGCACCCAGCCCATCTGCTTTGAGAACGTGAAGTGGGCCTATGAACTGGGCGCCGCCATCGCCATCAAGGAAGGCGCGAAGAACGCCGCGGAAGCCGCCAAGTGGATCGGCACCGCCCTGCAGGCCTTCTGCATCCCCGGTTCTGTTGCGGACCAGCGCCAGGTCGGTATCGGCCACGGCAACCTGGGCGCGATGCTGCTGGACGAAGAGACCGAGTGCTTCGCCTTCCTGGCTGGCCACGAGTCCTTCGCCGCCGCCGAGGGCGCCATCAAGATCGCCCTGAACGCCAACAAGGTGCGCAAAAAGCCCCTGCGCGTCATTCTCAACGGCCTCGGCAAAGACGCGGCCTACATCATCTCCCGCATCAACGGCTTTACCTACTGCCAGACCGAGTTCGACCCCTACACCGAAACGGTCAAGGTCGTCAAACGCGTTCCGTTCTCCAAGGGCCCCCGCGCCGCGGTCAACTGCTACGGCGCCGACAACGTGCCCGAGGGCGTGGCCATTATGAAAATGGAAAAGGTCGGCGTTTCCATCACCGGCAACTCCACCAACCCCACGCGCTTCCAGCACCCCGTGGCCGGCACCTATAAGAAATGGTGCGTCGAGAACGGCGAAAAATACTTCTCCGTGGCCTCGGGCGGCGGCACGGGCCGCACTCTGCACCCCGACAACATGGCGGCCGGCCCGTCCTCTTACGGCATGACCGACACCATGGGCCGCATGCACTCCGACGCGCAGTTCGCCGGCTCCTCCTCCGTCCCCGCCCACGTGGAAATGATGGGCCTGATCGGCGCGGGCAACAACCCGATGGTCGGCATGACCGTGGCCGTTGCCGTCGCCGTGGAAGAGAGTTTTAAGAAATAAAGCACGCTAAAAAACAATTTCCCCCGCAAACGGTATGCGTTTGCGGGGGTTTTCTTTATGACAAGCTCCTGCCGCCGGGCAGGGTCAGGGGGGCGGTGGGCACCGGAACGACGTCCTTGTCAAAGGGCGAGAGACACAGCGGAATGATATCAAAACATTGCAGGCCGAACGGAATGCCGACCAGCGTCATGCAGAACAGCGCGCCCAGCATGGCCATGATCAGCATCAGGGAGATGCCGAGCCCGTTGACGGCCAGCACCAGCCAGATCAGGTGCACGCACCCGCTTGCCTGCAGCGAGGGCTGCGGCACGATCTCGCGGCGGTAGGGGCAGAACGCGTAGTGCGCGATCTTGAAGCATTGCCGCCCGAACGGGAAAAAGATGACGGTGATATAGCAGAGTATGCCGCAGACCACGCACAGCAGCCACAGGTACCAGCCGGCCGCCGCGATCCACAAAACGTCCCGTATCAGACGCAGCACGTTGTCCGTTTCCGGTTTGATCGCCATGCCGTTTTCCTTTCGGGATCAGCCGACGTCGGCGCCGAACGGCAGCAGGGCGAGCTGCGCCAGTTTGAAGCATTGTTTGCCAAACGGGATGCCGATGATGGTGATGCAGAACAGAAGGCCCGCGACCGCGTAGCCGAACGCCAGTTCCAGACCGCCGAGGATCAGCCAGAGGATGTTGGCGATGGGGTGCTTGTCGAAATGGGTGTTGACGGTGGTGCCGAAGGGCCACAGGGTCAGACGCGCCAGTTTGAACGCCTGACGGCCGAACGGGATGCCGATGATGGTGATACACCACAAAAGGCCGAGCAGGAACCACGCAATGGCGCTGCCGAGGCCGACGAAGATGAACCAGATGATGTTACCGATCGTTTTCATATTGTTGTACGCTCCTTTTTTTCTTTCAGTATAAAAGATAAGTCGAAGTTTGTCAATCGAGAAACGCAAAAAAGGGGGCAAAGGCGACGGGGTTTCGCCTGCGGCGAATATTTTGCGCCTTGCTGCTTACAAGTGAACTTGACGCGCTTTGCGGCGCAAATGCGCATCTGCGTTTGACGTGCAAACCGTGCCGCTTTTGGGTCGCCGCAACGAAAAAGGGGCCCGCGAGAGAGGCCCTTTTTCGTTGGAGCAGGCGACGGGAATCGAACCCGCATCTCCAGCTTGGGAAGCTGGGGTTTTACCACTAGACTACGCCTGCGACACCGATTATTATAGAGTAAAACCGCCTGCTTGTCAAGTCCGTTTCAAAAGTTTTTTCCGATCGGAATGATTGACGGCGGGGGCGGTCTGTGGTACAATGATAGCGGCGGCAGATCGCCGCGAAGGAGCGACTATGAACTTATCCGTCAAGAAAACGCAAGTCACGACCGCGGCGGGCGACGTCGTCGACGTGCCCGTCACATTGGAAGAGCAGCCCTGCCTGTCCGGGCGGGCGACCGTTCTTTTCGTCACGGCCGAGTGCCCTGCCGGATTTGACCCCGACCGGGCCGTTTTGCTGTGGCCGGAACTGCCGCGCGCGCCGTATTTAGCCATCGAGAACCATTCCCCGTTCTGGTGCCGCCCCGCGTGGGGCGAGGACACCGCGGGCTTGGCCGAGCGCGTGCAGGAACTTCTGCTGACGCGCGAGGACGACTATCTCGCCGTTCTGCCCCTTGTCGGCGACACCTTCAAGACGGTGCTGACGGGCACGCCCGAGGGCGGCGCGCTGCGGATATACGCAGGCGCTCCCGTCAAAGTTTGCCGGCGGCAACCCGTGTGCGTGGTCATGGCGGGCAAAGAGCCCCTGCAACTGCTGTTCGACGTCGCCCGCGCCGCGGCCGAGGTGCTGCGCCTGCCCATGCGGCAGGACAAAAAGGTACACGACCTTTTCAACACGCTCGGCTGGTGCTCGTGGGACGCCATGCAGATCCGCGTGGACGAGGCGGGCATGCTGCAAAAAGCCGCCGAGTTCAAAGCCAAAAACGTGCCCGTGCAGTACGCCATTTTCGACGATATGTGGGCAGACGTGCCGCGTTTGAGCCGGATCCCGCGCGACGCCTCTTACAGCGAGATGGTCGAGGCCATGCACGAGAGCAGAATGCGCCGCTTCGAGGGCGACCCCGTGCGTTTTCCGCACGGCATGAAAGCGGCCGTCGAGCGTCTGCACGCGGCGGGCATCCCGCACGCGGGCATCTGGTTCCCGACCACGGGTTACTGGTCGGGCATGGAGCCGGGCGGCGAGGCCGACGAGTGGCAAAAAGACAACCTCATCACCACCCCCGACGGCTGGCGCGTAGTAGCGCCGGAGCCGGACAAAACCGCCGCCTTTTTCCGCGCGCTTTGCGAAAAAGTCCGTGAATGGGGCGCGGAATTCGTCAAGATCGACAATCAGGGCTTTCATTGGCGCTACCGGAACATCGCCCCCGTCGGGCAGAGCGCCCGCGCCGTGCAGACGGCCATCGACGACGCGACCGACGACCTTTTCGACGGCGCGCTCATCAACTGTATGGGCATGCCGAACGAGTGCATGTTCAACCGCAGGAGTGCCGTTTGCCGCTGTTCGGACGACTTCAAACCCGAAAACCCCGCGTGGTTCATCAAAAATGTGCTGCAATGCGCCTACAACGGGCTTTTGCAGGGGCAATTCTACGTCAACGACTGGGATATGTGGTGGACGGACGACGAACAGGCCGTCAAGAACAGCGTGTGCCGCGCCGTCAGCGGCGGCCCCGTTTACGTGTCGGACAAGATCGGGCGCACCCGCCCCGAGATCCTTGCCCCCGTCGCGCTGAAAAACGGCCGCATCCTGCGCCCCGACGAGAGCGCCGTGCCGACCGAGGATTGCCTCTTGAAAAGCCCCGTAAAGTCGGGCAAGGTATTCAAAATCCGCAATCGCGTGGGCGGGAACGCCCTGGTGGCGGCCTTTGATATCGACGGTGAAAACAGGCCCGTTTCCGGCTTCGTTTCGCCGGAGAACGCGGGCTTATCGCGCGGGCGATACGCGTTTTACGAATACTTCACCAAACAGGCGGGCATTCTCGAAGCCGGAGAGGCCCTGCCGCTCTCCCTGACCGGCCGCGACGATTTTCGGCTTTACACCTTTGCCCCGCTCGAAAGCGGCGTTGCGGTAGTGGGCCGCACCGACCTGTACGTGGGCGTCGGCGCCGTGACCGAGCGAGCGCATGACCGCGTAACGGTGTGTGAAAACGGCCCCGTCGGCTTTATCTGCGAGCGCGCGCTCACCTTTGCCGACGAGAACGGCAATGCCCTGCCCGCCGAAAGGAACGGCCTGCTCTCCGTCGTCACGGGGCAGACGATCCGCTTCAAATAAAAGCGCACCTGTCCTTTCAAAACAAAACACCCCGCCGGAGCCGATAAGGGCCATGACGGGGTGTTTTT
>CAMZFG010000041.1 GCA_947306035.1 uncultured Clostridia bacterium
CATGCCGCCGATGCCGGTGATGAGGATGGTGGCGACCACGAACAGGTTGCGGTTGTCTTCAAGGTCGGCTTTCTGGATCATCTTCAGACCGGAGACGGCGATGAAGCCGTACAGCGCGATGCACACGCCGCCCATGACGCAGGCGGGAATGGTGGCAAGGAAGGTGACGAACGGCGCCACGAAGGCGGCGACGATCGCGAGGATCGAGGTGCAGAGAATGGTGACGACGGAGGCGTTGCCGGAGATGGCCACGCAGCCGATGGACTCACCGTAAGTGGTGTTGGGGCAGCCGCCGAAGAACGCGCCCGCGATGGAGCCGACGCCGTCGCCGAGCAGGGTGTTGGACAGGCCCGGGTCTTCAAGCAGATCTTTTTCGATGATGGTGGAAATGTTCTTGTGGTCCGCGAGGTGCTCGGCAAAGACCACGAACGCCACGGGCACGTAGGCCACGGCGATCTTGGCAACGTAAGCGCCGGTCAGATCTTTAAAGCCCTTGAACGCTTTGATAAAGGTGAAGTCGGGCACCCAGGACATGTGTTTGAAGCCCTCCCAGGAGATGAGCTGCATGTCCGCGTTGGAGGCGCCCTTGCCGATCAGCGTGAGGATGGTGGCCAGCACGTAGCCGGCGAGAATGCCCACGATGAAGGGGATGGTCTTGATGGTCTTTTTGGCGTAGACCGAGCAGACGATCACGGTGCACAGGGTGACCAGCGCGCAGATGAGCGAAAGGCCGCCCGTGAGGGTCATGACGTTGCCGGGGCCGATGCCGTGCAGCGCGTCGCCCACGGCGTTGCCGGCAAGCGACAGACCGATGATGGCCACGGTCGGGCCGATGACCACGGCGGGCATCAGTTTATTGATCCAGGCCACGCCGGCAAATTTGACGGCAATGGCGATGACCACGTACACAAGGCCGGCGAACACGGCGCCGATCAAGAGACCGGCATAGCCGCCCACGGCGCCGGCATACGCGCCGGAGAACGCCACGGCCATGGAGGGGAGAAACGCGAAGGAAGAGCCGAGGAACACGGGGCTGCGGAATTTGGTGAAGAGCAGGTACACGAGCGTGCCCACGCCCGCGCCGAACAGCGCGGCGGACTGGGACATGCCGTTGCCCACGATGTAGGGCACCGCGATGGTGGCGGCCAGAATGGCCAGCATTTGCTGCAGGGCAAAGACAAACAGTTTGCCGTACCCTATGTCGCGCGGCTTCGCGTCGACGTTGTAAGCGAGTTTCATGTTTTTTCCTCCGTTTTTTTATTCAAGGGGTCGCGAGCCGAAAGACCCTCGGGCAGAAAAAAACCGCGGCGACACGCGCCACGGGCAGTATTTTGCATGGTAAAAATCGTTTGTTCTTCACCATACGCATCCGCCGTGTAGTGCCTTTCAAACTCTTGATAGTAGTATAGCATGGATCGTCCCGATTGTAAAGAGATTTTGTCGAAAAATATTCCACAAAAAAAGCCTTCCGTTTTGGGCATTTTGGAGAGAGGACAGGCCGCGCGCTTTGCCCCTTGACTTTTGCGGCCCGCGCGTGTATAATAGTAATATTGAAAGAAATCCGGGCTGCGGCCTGTTTTTCAAAGGAGAAAGCGATGAAACGCAATCTGTTGCAGTTGATGACCGAACGTATGCCCGAATTTTCCAAAGGGCAGCGCCTGATCGCCCGCTATATCATTGAGAACTACGACCGCGCCGCCTACATGACGGCCGCCAAACTCGGCGCCATCGTGCAGGTCTCCGAGTCGACGGTGGTGCGCTTTGCCGACGAGCTCGGCTTTGACGGCTACCCCGACCTGCAGCACGCCCTGCAGGAACTGGCCAAGACCAACCTGACCGCCGCCCAGCGCATGAAGGTGGCGGATAACTTTCTTGACAAAGACAACATTCTCGACAAGGTGCTGCTCGGCGACGCCGACAAGATCCGCCACACGCTGGAAGGGCTGGATCGGGCGGCTTTCAACGACGCCGTGGAAAAGATCGTGGCGGCCGAACACATCTACATTCTGGGCGTTCGCTCCTCTGCGTCGCTGGCCGCGTTCATCACCTACAACTTTCGCATGATGTTCGACAACGTCAGCCCCGTGGCGGGCACGTCGGGCGGCGAGGTGTTCGAGCAGATCCTCAACATCGGCCCCCGCGACGTGCTGATCGCCGTCAGTTTTCCGCGCTATTCCAAACGCACCGTGCGCGCGGTGCAGTACGCGCACCGTGCCGGAGCCGACGTGGTGGCTCTGACCGACAGCACGGCCTCGCCCCTGGCGCCGTTCAGCGATCAGCTCCTGACGGCCCGCAGCGATATGGCCTCTTTCGTCGATTCGCTGGTGGCGCCTTTAAGTATCATCAACGCCATGGTGGCGGCCGTTTCGCTGCGTCAGCACGACGAGGTGCAGGCGCGCCTGGAGCGCCTGGAAGCCATCTGGGACGAGTACGACGTTTACGATAAGAACAACGAATGACGAACGATAAGACCGTTGCGGTGATCGGCGGCGGCGCCGCCGGTATGATGGCCGCTTTGCAGGCGGCACGGGCGGGCGCCGCCGTGACGCTGTTTGAACGGGGCGATCGCGTGGGGCGCAAACTGCGCATCACGGGCAAAGGGCGGTGCAACGTGACGAACGACTGCACGCGCGAGGCGTTTTTCGATCGTATCCCGCACGGCGCCCGCTTTTTGTACGCGGCGTACAGCCGCTTTTCTCCGCAGGATACCATGACCTTTTTCGAGGGGCTCGGCGTGCCGCTCAAGACCGAGCGGGGCAACCGGGTCTTTCCCGTTTCCGACCGGGCGGAAGATATCGTGAACGCCCTTTGGCGCGCCTGCCTGGCGGCGGGCGTACGGCCCGTAACGGGGCGCGTTTTTGCCGTTTTGACCGAGAACGGTCGGGTCACGGGCGTGCGCACGGGCGAAGCGACGTACCCCGCCGGCGCGGTCGTGCTGGCCACGGGCGGCTGTTCCTACCCCAAAACGGGCTCGGACGGGGATGGTTTTCGCATGGCGGCCGCGCTCGGCCACACCGTGTATCCGCCGAAGCCGTCGCTGATCCCGCTGCTGGAAGAGGGACGCTTCTGCGCCGCGGCGCAGGGGCTGACGCTGAAAAACGTGCGGCTGACGCTGACCGAAAACGCGACGGGCAAAACGGTCTATACCGAGCAGGGCGAACTGCTGTTCACCCACTTCGGCCTGTCGGGGCCGCTGACGCTTTCCGCCTCGGCCTATCTTGACGAGCCGACGCCCGGCAAATACACGGCGTATATCGATTTGAAGCCGGCGCTGGATGAAAAAACGCTCGACGCGCGGCTGCTTGCCGACTTTGAAAAATACAAGAACCGCGATTTTATCAACGCGCTCTCCGATCTTCTGCCGCAAAAACTGATCGCGCCGCTCGTGGCGCGTTCCGGCATAGACGGGCGCGAAAAGGTCAACGCGGTGACGAGGGAACAGCGGCGCCGGCTGCTGGCTCTTCTCAAAGCCCTGCCCGTGCCCGTCGCGGGCACGCGCCCGCTCGACGAGGCCATCGTCACCCGCGGCGGCGTGGCGACGAACGAGGTGGTGCCCGGCACCATGGCCTCCAAACGGGTGAACGGGCTGTACTTTGCGGGCGAGATACTGGACGTTGACGCCTGTACGGGCGGTTTCAATTTGCAGATCGCGTTTTCCACCGCCGTGGTGGCGGGCGAGAACGCGGCGCGATCCATACTGGAAAAGGAGTGAACTGTCATGCAGATCGCCATTGACGGCCCGAGCGGCGCGGGCAAAAGCAGCGTGGCCAAAGCCGTTGCCGCAAAACTCGGCATCGTCTACGTCGATACGGGCGCCCTGTACCGCACCGTGGGCTATTACGTCCGCGAACGGGGCGTGAAAAAGGAAGATACGGCGGGCATCGTCGCCTGCCTGCCCCACATTGCCATCGAAGTGCGCTACGAGAACGGCGCGCAGCACGTGTATCTCAACGGCGAGGATCTCGGCGACCGCATCCGGCAGCCGGAGATCTCCATGTACGCCTCCGCCGTTTCGGCGGTGCCCGCCGTGCGCGCGTTCCTGCTGGATACGCAGCGCGATATTGCCAAAAAGAACCACGTCATCATGGACGGGCGCGACATCGGCACCGTCATTCTGCCAAACGCCGACGTCAAGATCTTTCTGACCGCCTCGTGCGAGGCGAGAGCCCTGCGCCGCACCAGGGAACTGGCCGAAAAGGGCATCAAAGCCGACTACGCCGACGTGCTGCGCGAAATGAACGAACGCGATCACAACGACAGTCACCGCGCGGTGGCGCCCGCGGTGGCCGCACCCGACGCCGCGGTGCTGGACAACTCCGACCTGACCCCGGAGCAAACGGTGGAGGCCGTGCTGGGTCTGATACGAAGAAAGGTCGGTAACGTGCTGTGAAAAGTGCCTTTTACGCCATTTTTCATTTTCTGTTTTTCTGGCCGATCCGCCTGATCTTTCTGATGCACGTCAAGGGGTCGCTTCAAAACGAGCCGCGGCGCAAACAGGGCCCCTACATCGTGTGTGCCAACCACCAGTCGGTGATCGACCCCGTGCTGATCTGCGCCGCCACGCACCGTCAGCAGCCCCATTTCATGGCCAAAGAGGAACTGTTCCGCGTGCCCGTGATGGGGCGCCTTGTGCGCTGGCTCGGCGCTTTTCCCGTGGCGCGCGGCAAAAACGACGTGGGCGCTATCAAAAAGACCATTCGCCTGCTTGAAAACGGGTACAGCGTCGGCATGTTTCCGCAGGGCACGCGGTGTGCCGGCAAAGAACTGCGCGACTGTCCCGTCAAAACGGGCGTGGCCATGATCGCGGCGCGCACGGGTGCGCAGATCCTGCCCGTGTACCTCGGCATGAAGAACCATACGTGGAAGTTTTTCCGCCCCGTCCGGGTCGTTGTGGGCAAGCCCATTCCGTTTGAGAGCTTCGGGTACGATCCCGAAAAGCCGGGCGAATACGCCCGCATCGCCGCCGAGGTCTACGACGCCATCTGCCGTCTTGGCGAGGAGACGAAATGAGTGCCGTAACGGTAGCGAAAAACGCCGGTTTTTGCCCCGGCGTCAGGGCCGCCGTGACGGCGCTTGAGGGGCGCATGGCGCATGCCGCGCCGGGCGAACGCATTTGCACGCTCGGGCAGCTGATACACAACGAGACCTACTGCCGCGACCTGGCGGCAAAGGGCGTGACGGCCGTCTGCGAGGCCGACCTGCCGGCGCTGGCGGCTTCGGCCGACGAGGCGCACCCCGTCACCGTCGTCATCCGCGCCCACGGCGTGACCCGCGAAACGGAAGAGACGCTGGCGCGCCTTGCCGCCGCGCACCGGGGTTTTTCCTACGTGGACGCGACTTGTCCCTTCGTGCGCAAGATCCATCGCATCGCCGAGGAGCAGAGCGCGTGCGGCGACCGCGTTTTTCTGTGCATCGGCAACGAAAACCACCCCGAAGTGCAGGGTTTTATGAGCCGGTTCGACGGCGAAAAATACGTGTTTGCGGACGCGACGGCGTTCGCGGCCGCGCTGGAGGGCGGCCTTGCGGCGCGTTTTTCGTCAAAAGTGCCTGTTCTCGTCGCGCAAACGACACAGAATTTGGCGGAATGGAAAAATTGTCAGAAACTTTTAGAAAAACTATATACAAACGCATTAATATTTGATACAATATGTAATGTTACGGGATTGCGCCAGACGGAAGCGGAGGCATTAGCCAAGGCGAGCGACGGCATGATCGTGATCGGCGGGCGGGCGAGTTCCAACACCGCCAAACTCTACGACATTTGCCGTTCCCGTTGCCCCGACACGCTCTGGATCACAGAGGCGAAAGACCTGTCGGACGCGACCCTGTTTTCACGCACTCACCGCAAGGTGGGCATTGTCGCCGGGGCTTCGACCCCGTCGAAAATCATAGAGGAGGTACAAAAGACAATGAGTGAAGAAACCTTTGCGGATCTGCTTGAACAGGCAGAGCCCAAAACATTAAATACAGGAGAAATCGTGACCGGAACCGTGACCCACGTTTCCGATGCGGAGTTGCAACTGGACCTTGGCGCCGGTGTGACCGGCTACATCAAGGCCGAACGCGTCAGTGACGATCCCGATCTCAAACTGACCGAGGCCTTCAAGGTGGGCGACACCGTCGAGGCCAAAGTCGTTCGCGTCAGCGACATCGAGGGTGTGGCGGAACTTGACAAACGCCGCGTGGACTCCGGCAAGAACTGGCAAAAAGTCGTGGCCGCTTTTGAGGAGAACACCGTTCTCGAGGCCACGGTGGCCGACGTGGTCAAGGGCGGCGTGATCGTCTTTGTGTTCGGCAGCCGCGTGTTCATTCCCGCCTCGCAGACCGGCGTGCCGAAGGGCGGCGACCTCGCTCCCCTGAAAGGCACCGTGGTCAAGTTCAAAGTGATCGAAGTCAAAGAGGCCGGCCGCGCCATCGGCTCTATCCGTGCGGTGGCCCGCGAAGAGCGCCGCGAGAGAGAGGCCGCTTTCTGGAACGAGATCGAAGAGGGCAAGACCTACACCGGCGTGGTCAAGAGCATGACCAGCTACGGCGCGTTCGTCGATCTCGGCGGCGTCGACGGCATGGTGCACGCCTCCGAACTTTCCTGGAAACACATCAAGTCCCCCGCCGAGGTCGTCTCCGTGGGTCAGACGCTGACGGTGTTCGTCAAGTCCTTTGACAAAGAGAAAAAGCGCATTTCTCTCGGCTATAAGACCGAGGAGACCAACCCCTGGTTCATCTTCACCGGCAAGTACCAGGTGGGCGACGTGGTGCCCGTCAAGATCGTCAGCATGATGCCGTTCGGCGCGTTTGCCGAGATCATCGACGGCGTGGACGGCCTGATCCACATTTCGCAGATCGCCATGACCCGCATCGGCAAGCCCGCCGACGTGTTGGAGATCGGTCAGTGCGTAGACGCCAAGATCATCGAGATCGACAACGAAAAGCAAAAGGTCAGCCTTTCCATTCGCGCTCTGCTCGAGGAAGTGGCCGCCGCCGAGAACGCGGCGCCCGCGACCGAGGAGAAAGCCG
>CAMZFG010000042.1 GCA_947306035.1 uncultured Clostridia bacterium
AAAAAGTTCATCGGCAAAGAGCCGTTCAAGGGCATCAACCCCGACGAGTGCGTGGCTGTGGGCGCCGCCATTCAGGCCGGCGTTCTCGGCGGCGACGTCAAAGACGTGCTGCTGCTCGACGTCACGCCGCTGTCCCTCGGCATCGAAACGCTCGGCGGCGTCTGCACCAAGATCATCGACCGCAACACCACCGTTCCGGTCAAGAAGAGCCAGGTGTTCTCCACGGCCGCCGACGGGCAGACTTCGGTCGAGATCCACGTGCTGCAGGGCGAACGCGAAATGGCCGCCGGCAACACCACGCTCGGCCGCTTCACGCTGGACGGCATTCCCGCCGCGCCGCGCGGCGTGCCGCAGATCGAGGTCACCTTCGATATCGACGCCAACGGCATCGTGAACGTCAGCGCCATGGATAAGGGCACCGGCAAAGAGACGCATATCACCATCACCTCCTCGACCAACATGTCCAAAGAGGATATCGACCGCGCCGTCAAGGAAGCGGAGAAGTACGCCGCCGAGGACAAGAAGCAGAAGGACGCCGTCGACACCAAGAACCGTGCCGAGAGCATGATCTTCCAGAGCGAAAAGACGCTCGGCGAGATCGGCGACAAACTGCCCGAAGAGGACAAAGCCGACGTCAAGGCCGCCATCGAAAAACTGCGCGGCACGCTGTCGGGCGGCGACACCGAGGCCATCAAGGCCGACTGCGAGGCGCTGGAAAAAGCGTTTTACGCGCTCTCCGAAAAACTGTATAAGCAGCAGGGAGCCGCGGGCGCCGAGCAGGGTCAGCAGAATGCCGGCCAGCAGGGTCAGGACAACGGGCAGAACGGCTTCTACAACGCCGATTTCGAGGATAAGACCAACCAATAAAAGACAGTTGACCACCGACGCGGGCTCCGCCCGCGTCGGTTTGGCCGTTTTGAAAAGAGCCATGGGAGAAAGATATGGCAGAAAAAAGAGATTACTACGAGATACTGGGCGTTGACAAAACGGCGGACGAGGCCACCATCAAAAAGGCCTACCGCGCGCTTGCCAAAAAGTATCACCCCGATATGAACCCCGGCGACAAAGAGGCCGAGGTCAAGTTCAAAGAGGTCAACGAGGCCTACGACGTGCTGTCAGACGCCGACAAACGTGCCAAGTACGATCAGTACGGGCACGCCGCGTTCGATCCGGCCGCCGGCGGCGCCGGCGGCGCCGGTTTCGGCGGGTTCGGGGACTTCGGCGACATTCTCAACAACATATTCGGCGGCGGCTTCGGCGGTTTCGGCGGGGGCGGCGCGCGCAACGGCCCCGTGCGGGGCGAAGACATCGGCGCGCGGCTTTCCGTCACCTTTGAGGAGGCCGCGTTCGGCGTCAAGAAAGAGATCAGCTACAACCGCGTGTGCCGCTGTCCCGAATGCGGCGGCAGCGGCGCAGCCAAAGGCACCACGGCCGAGACCTGCCAGAAGTGCCGGGGCACGGGTCAGATGCGGGTCACACAGCGCAGCATGCTCGGCATGTTCCAGACGACCACGACCTGCGACGCCTGCCGCGGGCGGGGCAAAGTGGTCAAAACGCCTTGCCCGAATTGCCGCGGCACCGGTTTTATCCGCATCACCAAAAAACTGGAAGTCTCCGTGCCCGCGGGCATTGACGACGGCGAGCGCATCGCGCTGCGCGGCCAGGGCAACGACGGCAGGGGCGGCGGGCCCGCCGGCGACCTGATTTTGCAGATCGTGGTGCGGCCGCATCCCATTTTCGAGCGGGACGGTTACAACATCTACTGCGAGGTGCCGCTGCCCGTGACCGACGCCATTCTCGGCGCGGAGATCGAGATACCGACGCTCGAGGGCAACGTCAAATACACCATTCCCGAGGGCACGCAGCCCGGCGCGCAGTTCACCCTGCGGGGCAAGGGCATTCCTTTCGTCAACAGCAGTCGGCGCGGCGACCTGATCTTCCGCGTGAACGTGGAGATCCCGCGTTCGCTCTCCGACAAGCAAAAGGAGCAGGTGCGCGCTTTTGCCGACAACTGCGGCGAGAGCAATTACGGCCGCAAATCCGGCTTTTTCAAACGCATTTTCGACAAATTCGACAAAAAGAAGAACGGTTGAGGTAAAACGTGGGACCCTGTAAAGACTGGACGCAGCTGAAGGTGACGGCGCCGCTCGAGCGCCGCGACGACCTGATCGCCATTATGAGCATGCTCAACAACAACCTGATGGTCGAGGATTACAGCGACATCGATCTGAAGACCTGCTACGGCGACCTGATCGACGAGAGCATTCTCAACGCCGACAAGACCATCGTTTCCGTGTCGGTGTTCCTGCCGGCCGATCGCCCGTTCACCGACGCGACGGCGTTCGTGAAAGAACGCACGGCCGCCGCCGGATTTGACGGCAGGATCGAGCTGATCGGCGTCAACGAAGAGGACTGGGCCAACGCCTGGAAAGCGTACTATAAAACGCTGCACGTCGGCAAAAGGATCGTCGTGGTGCCCATGTGGGAGAGTTATGACCCAAGACCCGGCGAGGTCGTGGTCAGAATGGACCCCGGCATGGCTTTCGGCACCGGCACGCACGAAACGACGCGCCTGGTGCTGGAACTGCTTGAGACCTGCGTCACGCCCGGCTGTCGGGTGCTGGACGTGGGGTGCGGCAGCGGCATTCTCGGCATCACCGCCGCCAAACTCGGGGCGGGGATCTGCCGCTGTTACGATATCGACCCGGTGGCGGTGCGCGTCGCCCGCGACAACATACGCGAGAGCGGCGAGACGAACGTCACCTGCGACGTTTCCGACCTGCTGAAAAACGTGGATCTCACGGGCGGGCCCTACGACGTCATCTGCGCCAACATCGTGGCGGACATCATCATACGCATGGCGCCGGACGTCGGGCGGTATATGAAGCCGAACGCCGTTCTGCTGGCATCCGGCATCATCACCGAGCGCGAAGGGGAAGTGACGAACGCCTTGCTGGCGGCGGGTCTTGCCGTCAAACGGCGGCTTGCCGACAACGGTTGGTGCGCTTTGGTTGTGCAAAAAGCATAAAACGAGCCGCGGGTCGATCCCGCGGCTTTTTTTGTTTGGTTTATTGCCATTTGAGACAAACAATTTAGGCAAGTAAACAGAAAAAAAGTAAAAAACAACAAAAAAGCGGTTGACAAATTGTTTATTTTGCGCTATACTAATACTACTCTGCAAAAAAGGTGGTGTGCCTGTGCCCCGTTTCTTTGTGACAAGTAGCCAAATAGGGGCCGGTACGGTATCGGTTACGGGCGAAGACGCCCACCACATAGCCCGCTCGCTGCGCATGGCCGCGGGCGAGATCATCACGGTGGCGGACGAGACCGGAACGGAATACACCTGCCGCCTGACCGCCTTTTTGCCGGATCGGGTCGAGGCCGCCGTGCTGGAAAGTCACCCCACCGCGGCAGAGCCGCCCTGCCGCATCGTGCTGTATCAGGCCCTGCCGAAAGGGGACAAACTGGACACCGTCATTCAAAAGGCGGTGGAGTGCGGCGTTGCCGCCGTCGTGCCGTTTGAAAGCAGCCGGTGCGTGGCGCGCGCCAAACCCGAAGCGGAACAAAAGAAAACGGAACGCCGGCAAAAGATCGCCAAAGAGGCCGCGGGGCAATGCGGCAGAGGGCTTGTGCCCGCCGTGCTGCCGACCACCGATTTTCACGGCGTACTGCGTGAGGCGCAAAAGGCGGACAGGGTCTATTTCTGCTACGAGGGCGCGGGCACGAGACCGCTGGGCGTCCTGTGGCGCGAACAGCCGCCGCGAAAAGGGCAGACCGTGGCGCTCGTCATCGGCAGCGAGGGCGGGTTCTCGGAAGAAGAGGCGAAAGCCGCCGCGGACGCGGGCTTTTTGCTGACGGGCCTCGGGCCCCGCATTCTGCGCACCGAAACGGCCGCCGCTTTCGCGCTGGCGTGCCTGTGCTGCCTGTCTGAATTAAATGGAACGAATATCCCGAATTGAAAAAGGATGAGAGGTACAAACTATGTCTAACAGATTGTTTCAAAGCGTGATCCATCAGATGAAAGACGCGGTGGATCGCGTCATCGGCGTGATCGACGAAAACGGCGTCATCATCGCCTGCTCCGAACTGGTCAAGATCGGCGAGGTCAAGCAGGGCGTGCGTGACGAAATGGCGTTTGCCGCCGAAGAGATCGTCAGCGGCGGCTATACCTATCGTCCCATTTTCAGCGGGTCCAAAGCCGACTATATCATCTTTGTCGAGGGCGAGGACAAAATGGCCGAGAAGATGAGCAAAATGCTGGCCGTCTCGCTGGGGAACATCAAGAACCTGTACGACGAAAAATACGACAAGGGTTCGTTCATCAAGAACATCATTCTCGACAACATCCTGCCGAGCGATATTTATATCAAGAGCAAAGAACTGCACTTCAACACCGAAGAGGTGCGCATCGTCTTTCTCATCAAATTCTTCGGCAAAACGGATATGCTGCCGTTCGAGATGCTGCAGAACATGTTCCCGGATAAATCCAAGGACTACGTGATCAGCGTCGGGGAACACGACATCGTGCTGGTCAAGGATATCCGCCCCGGCACCGACAGCGAGGAGATCGAAAAGATCGCCACCAACATTGCCGACACGCTGTCCACCGAATTTTACACCAAAGTTTCCATCGGCATTTCGACCGCCGTCGACAACATCAAGGATCTGGCCCGCGCCTACAAAGAGGCGCAGGTGGCGCTTGAGGTCGGCAAGGTCTTCGAGACCGAGAAGAACATCATCAGCTACGAGAACCTCGGCATCGGCCGCCTGATCTATCAGCTGCCGACCACGCTGTGCGAAATGTTCCTGCAGGAAGTGTTCAAAAAAGAAAGTCTCGAGTCGCTCGACCGCGAGACGCTGATGACCATTCAGAGCTTTTTCGAGAACAACCTCAACGTGTCGGAAACGTCGCGCAAACTGTTCGTGCATCGCAACACGCTGGTCTACCGTCTTGAAAAGATCCGCAAACTCACGGGCCTTGACCTGCGCGAGTTCGAGCACGCCATCACCTTCAAGGTGGCGCTGATGGTCAAAAAGTATCTGGATTCCAAACCGAGCAAATTCTGATCTCACAGGTAAGCGGCGGGCACCCTCCGCTTACTTTGCTTGTATTGCCGCTTTCAGAAAGGAGCCGCCATGCGCCTATTGTATTCTCTGATGCCGCCCGTTTCGCAAGACCGAAGAGAGCAGGCGAAAGCGGCCCTTTCGTCCGCGCTGCCGGGGGCTGACATCTCCTTTGACAACGAGGGCGACCTTTTGTCGGTCGGCACGCCTTACGGCATGATGCCGGACGACGTTTCGCGCACCGTTACCGCCCTTTTTGCCGATCACGGCGTCACGGTGGCCGAGGTGCGGCGCGAGGCCGACGGGCGTCCCGGCACGTCTTACGCGCCCTACGCAACCCACGCGCCCGCGCAAAAAGGGCGCACCGTCCGCTTTTCCACGTTCATCGTCTCGCTCGTCGCCGCCGTGCTGGCCGCCGTGCTGCTCACCTTCGGCGGTACGACCGTTTTCTGGATGGCGCTCGGCCGCTTTCTCCCGGCGCAAACGCTCGGCACGACCGGTGAAAACCGCGAGGACTATGCGGGTAAGATCAGTCTGATCGACGAGATCTTTGAAAAATATTCGCTCTACGACACCGACGGCAACCTCTTGCTCGACGAAATGCTCAAGGCCTACGCGGCCGCCTCGGGCGACGATTACGCCGCCTACTACACGGGGCAGGAACTGCAAAAGATGATGGATCGTTTCAACGGCAAAATGGTGGGCATCGGCGTTTCTTACGTTCGCAACGACAGTCCGAGGGGATTTATGATCACGGACGTGATGCCGAACACGCCCGCGGCCGCGGCCGGTCTGGAACCCGGCGACGTCATCGTTGCCGTGCAGAACGGGGAAGAGACCGCCGTGCGCTGCTCCGACAGCGGCTACGACGCCCTGGCAGGGGCCATGGCAGGTGAGGCGGGCAGCACCGTTTTTGTCACGGTCAACCGCACGCTGCACGGCGGCGCCGAGCAGACGTTCCCCGTGACGCGGGCCGAGATCACGTTCGTTTCCGTTATCGGCCGCGTCAGCACGAACGACAGCACGGTCGGCATCGTGCGCATCACCGAGTTCGATACCTCGACCCCCGTGCAGTTCAAAGCGACCGTCGCCGACCTGCAAAGCCGCGGCTGCACCTCTTTCGTGTTCGACCTGCGCAACAATCCGGGCGGCGATCTCAAACCGCTCATGGCCATGGCCGCCTACTTTTTGAAAGAAAACGACACGGTCTACACCGAGCGCCACAAGGACGGCTCGACGGATACCTACGTCGTCAAGCCCGCGTCCTACGACGACGGCTACTATAACGACTGCTCCATCAAAGCGGAAGAGATCGGGCAATACCGCGACCTGAAATTTTCCGTGCTGGTCAACGAGAACACCGCCTCCGCCGCCGAATTGTTCACGGCCGTCGTGCGCGACTATGAACTGGCCGCCGTCGTGGGCGAAACGACTTTCGGCAAAGGCATTCTGCAAAGCGTTTTCGATCTGTCCGAATACGGGTATTCCGGCGGGCTGAAACTGACCGTCGGCTATTACGACCCGCCCTGCGGCGTCAACTACCACAAAAAGGGCATCACGCCCGACGAGCAGGTCGCGCTCACCGGCGGCACCGACCCGGCGCTGGTCAATCTGCTGACCGAAGCAGAGGACGCGCAGCTGCGCCGCGCCATTCAATACGCAAAGTAATTTTTCAAATCCATATAAGACAAAGGAGAAACCGATCATGGCAACCGAAAAGAAGATCACCATGACCCAAGAGGGTTATGACGAGCTGGTAAAAGAACTGAAATGGCGCGAGGGCGCGGAACGCGAAAAGATCAAAAACGACATCGTGACCGC
>CAMZFG010000043.1 GCA_947306035.1 uncultured Clostridia bacterium
TCTCCGTCAATAAAATGCTGACAGCCGAGTGCTACAAGCAGCGCATGGAACGGGGCCTTTCCTTCCTTGAATTCAACTACATGATCATGCAGTCCTACGACTTCTACTACCTGTTCCGGCACTACGACTGCAACCTGCAGTTCGGCGGCGACGACCAATGGAGCAATATGCTCGGCGGCACCGAACTGATCCGCAAAAAACTCGGCAAAGACGCGCATGCCATGACCATTACTCTCCTGACCGACGCGCAGGGCAAAAAAATGGGCAAGACCGCGGGCAACGCCGTGTGGCTCGACCCCGACAAGACCAGCCCCTACGACTTTTATCAGTACTGGCGCAACGTGGGCGACGCGGACGTGCTCAAGTGCATCCGCATGCTGACCTTCCTGCCCCTTGAGCAGATCAACGAGATGGACACCTGGCAGGGCGAGCAACTCAACCGCGCCAAAGAGATACTCGCCTTCGAGCTGACCAAACTGGTGCACGGCGAAGAGGAAGCCAAAAAAGCCGAGGCGGGCGCCAAGTCGCTGTTCGGCGCGGGCGCGGACGCCGAGATACCAACCGCCAAACTGACTGAGGCCGACCTTGTTGACGGCGCGGCGGACATCATCACCCTGCTCGTCCGGGCCGAACTCGTCGCCTCGCGTTCCGAGGGCCGGCGCACCGTGGAACAGGGCGGTGCCACCGTCGACGGTGAAAAAGTGACCGATTTTCGCCAAACGTTCACGCGCGAAGCCCTGCAAAAAGGCGTGCTGGTCAAGCGCGGCAAAAAGAACTTCCGCCGCGTCGTTCTGAAATGACCGATCAAAAAGCCCCTGCCGCGGCAGGGGCTTTTTCTTATGCTTTTTTCATTTGGCTTCGTCGCTTTTGCGCCACCGGAAGTTGCCGCGCACGCCCATCACCTTGGAGTAGTAGACGAACGTGTCGGGATACGCTTTGATGATCTTCAAAAACTCCGGCACTTGCCGCGCGTTGACGATGGAAACGATGATGTGCGACTCCTCGTCGGTGTACATGCCTTTGCTCGCCACCACCGTGGCGCCGTGCTTGAGTTTGTGGATGATGTCGTCTTTGAGCGCTTCGGGATCGTTGGTCACGATCTTGAACTCGATGGCGTCGCGGCTGTCCTTCATAATGAGGTTGACGCCCCACTCGAACACGAACATCTGCACCACGGAGAGCAGCACGCTGTTGATGCTGTGATACACGAAGAACGACAGGCCGATGATGACGTAACAAAGAACGGCAATGATGCGCTCGACGTTGATGTAGGTGCTGCGTTTGTGTATGATGCAGGCGATGATGTCAACGCCGCCCGTCGAGGCGCCGAGGCGGATCATGATGCCCGTTCGCACGCCGAGCAGAAGCCCGGAGAAAATGGCCGCGAGCAGGCGCTCGTTTTCCGCCGCGTACTGGTAAAAGCCGACGGTGCCGAGCACCCAGATCAGACCCGACGAAAGCACCGTGAACAGCACGGTATAGGCGACGTATTTCTTATCGAGAAAGAACAGCGCGATGATGAGCAGCGGAATGTTGAGGATCATGTAGTAAATACCCGCGCTCCACCCCGTCATTTGCTGCAGCATGGTGGCAATGCCGTCCACGCCGCTCGGCGCGAAACTGTTGTTATAAACGAAAACGTGCAGGGTGAACGCGGAGATCGCCGCCGCCAGCACGGTAAAGCCGATCTCAGCGAGCACTTTGACTGCGGTCTTTTTCATGGCATACTCCCCGGCCGTCGTCAGGCCGCGCACTCGAGCAAAACAAAATCTTTATCGTTGGGGCTGGAGGCGGCGGCAAAGGATATCTTGCCGTCGGCGATCTCGTAAAGTCCGTAAATACTGCGCCCCGCCGCGCCCAGGTTCGGCGCGCGGGTATAGACCATCAGCCCCGTGGTCAGATCGCGGGCGTAAATGGTGTTGCCCGAATTGTAATAGAGTTTGTTGCCGGAAACGATAACGCCCGAATAGCACCCGGGATAGTAGCCCGTAGTGCCCGCCATCCAGTAGCCGCCCGTGATGTCGTACAGCGGCTCCATGTTCATGACGTCGGTGCCGGAATAGATCACGCCGCGCGCCACGCGATTGTCCTCTTCCACGGGCAGGGCGGCATAGTACGTGTTGCCCGCCTTGATCAGCGGCGACAGGGTGTTGCGCCAGATCGCGGCGTCGTATTTGGTGTTGGTCGCGTCTTTGCAGGTCGTCCAGTCGCGGTGACCGTCCGCTTTGTCCGCGTCAATGCCGGAAAGGCCGTTGCCGCTTTGCAGAAAATAGTTGTAACTGATAAAGGTATCAATGCTCATGCAGTCGTCCCAGGTCACGTCCATGTGGTACCATTGCCCGTCGACCTGCACCAGGTTCCAGGCGTGGTTCATGACCTCGCTGGTCACGGGAATGGACTTGACGCCGAGTTCCCCGGCCGCCGCGATGAAGGCCAGCATATAGGCCTGGCAAACGCCCGTTTTCTCGGTGAAGAACGTATAAGCGTCGCGAATGGTCAGGGTGTGATCGTAGGTGTAATTCCTGACGAAATAGTTATGCAGATACAGCACTTTTTCAAAATCCGTCGCGCCCGCCGGCACGCCCGCGGTGATCTCGTCCAGTTTTTGCTGATAGGTGGCGCGCATCGTCGCGACCTGCGAGGCGCTGTAAAGGTACTGCGGCACGTATTTGGATGGGTTGCCCGCAAACGTGCCGATCGAATACTCCAGCCCCACGTAGAAGAATTCGGGGTGCGAAAAACGCACCTGATTGATGGCGGCGTCCGTCGCCGAACGGGTCAGGTGGAACGAGGAAATGTCGATCTCGGCGTTCATATTGGCAAGGCCCGTGCAAATGGCGTTTTCCAGCGCGGGGTCAAGCTCTTCGGAAAGGTCGTAGTTGGCATAGGCGTTGCCCGTCTCCACCGGGCGCGCCCTGGAGCCGCCCGCCGCGCCTTCGCCGTCCGTCAGGTCTCCGCCCGCCGAAATGGCGACCATTTTGTCGCCGATCACGCCTGCCGCCTGCCGCACCGTAGCGGTCATGCGGCTGAGGTCGGGCATCACGCCCTGCCGCCACAGGCAGAACGTCGAGAGCATGGCAAACAGCAGCACCGACGCCAGCGTGCGCAAAAACATTTTCATGTGGTCTGTCCTCCTTGCGCCCCACGGGGGGCTTTCGGGTATCACGCCGCAAAAGCGGCGGCGGGTTTACTGAAAATCGGCCTCGGTGGCGTCTTCGTCGCGGGGGATCTCGCGGCGCACGGCGGGCGTGTCTTCGTACTCGTCGTCGCGCTGACCGCCCAGCACGCTGCGCACGCGCAGTTCGGCCTCGCGGCTCTCTTCCTCGTCAAACAGCTCTTCGGGCTCCTCGTTCGCGGCGGCCTCGGCCTGCTCCTTTTTGCGTTCCCGCTCCAGCACCAGCAGCGCGCCCACGGTGCCCTCGGCGGCGGCAAACACCAGCATGGCCTGCAAGAGACTCTTTTTGCGCACGGCCAGCACGAGGAAAGTAAAGACCAACGAGATGGCCGAGATCAGCATGGAGATGCCGAGGTTTTCTTTGATGCGTTGAGACAGTTTCATAGCGGTTCCTCCTTTTACACCTGTTTGGCGTTCATTTTGAGATATGCGTTGATAAATCCGTCGATGTCGCCGTCCATCACGGCGCCGATGTTGCCGTTTTCATAGCCCGTGCGGGTGTCTTTTGCCAGCGTGTAGGGCATGAACACGTAGGAGCGGATCTGCGAGCCCCACTCGATGTTGACTTTGTTGCCCTGTATCTCCTCAATGGTGTCAAGGCGCTCGCGCAGTTTGATCTCCATCAGTTTGGATTTGAGCATTTTCAAGGCCGTCTCTTTGTTCTGCAGCTGGCTGCGCTCGGTCTGGCAGCCCACCACGATGCCCGTGGGCTTGTGCAGAATGCGGATGGCCGAGTCGGTCTTGTTGATGTGCTGGCCGCCCGCGCCGCTGGAGCGGTGCGCCGTGACCTCGATATCCTCGTCGCGGATGACGACTTTGTCAACGTCGGCAAATTCGGGCATGACCTCGACCGAGGCAAAAGACGTCTGCCGCCGCCCCGCCGCGTCAAAGGGCGACACGCGCACCAGGCGGTGCACCCCGTTCTCGCTTTTGAGATAGCCGTAGGCGTTGTTGCCCTCCACCATGATGGTGGCGCTCTTGATGCCGGCCATATCGCCGTCCAGCCAGTCGATCAGTTTGTACTTGAAATGGTGCCGCTCGGCCCAGCGGGTGATCATGCGATAGAGCATCTGCGCCCAGTCCTGCGCCTCGGTGCCGCCCGCGCCCGGGTGGAACGAAACGATGGCGTTGTTGTGGTCGTATTCGCCGTGCAGCAGCACCTCCATGCGCTGCGTCTCCTCAGTGCGGCGTATCTCGTCGAGTTCATTCTCGACTTCGGGCACGCAGCTCTCGTCCTCGGCTTCAATGGCGATTTCGGCAAGAGCAACGGCGTCTTCCAGTCGCGCGCACAGCGCCTCGTAGTCGGCGATGGTGTCTTTGCTCTGCTTCAACTCCTGCAAGACTTTCGAGGAGTTCTCCTGATCGTTCCAGAAAGCCGGGTCGGCGGTCTTTTGTTCCAGCTCCGCCACACGGCCGCGCAGCGTCTCGATGCGCAAGGCGCTGCCGAGGTCCTTGACGCTGTCGCGCAGGTCGATCAGTTCGTGTCTGGCGTTTTCCAATGCGATGATCAAAACGGTTCCTCCCCAAAGGTCTCTTTTTGTACGCCCGCGCGCGGGCATACTGCTCTCATTATAAGATATTATACTCTTTTTTAAGCGGTTTGACAAGAGGGAGCGGCGTTGTTTTTGCAAAAACGCAAAAAAAGAGCCCCGTTCGGGGCTCTTTTTCAAAACGGATCGTTCAGAAATTGATGACGCGCACGCGCAAAACGCCCTCGATGGCGTTGATGGCCCGGAGAATTTCGTCGTCTACCGCGCTGTTGACGTCGATCATGGCGTAGGCGTATTCGCCGCGCGATTTGCTGAGCATGTTCTCAATGTTGATGCGCTTTTCCGAGAACGCGCCCGCGAGATGGGTCAGCACGGCCGGCACGTTTGCGTGCATCACGCAGATGCGCACCGCGCCCGAGGCGGGCATGGAGATGTTGGGGTAGTTGACGCTGTTGCGAATGTTGCCGTAGCGCAGGTAATCGTCAAGTTCGTCGGCGGCCATCACGGCGCAATGGTCTTCCGATTCTTCGGTCGAAGCGCCGAGGTGCGGAATGACCAAAGCCCCCGGAATATCCACGGTCTCCTCGGTCGGAAAGTCGGTGACGTAGGCCGAGACCTTGCCGCTTGCCATAGCGGCGCGCAGGTCGGCGGCGTTGACCAGTTCGGCTCTCGCCAGGTTGATGATCTTGACGCCGTCGCGCATTTCGGCAATGGTCGAGGCGTTGATCATGCCCTTCGTCTTATCGGTGGCGGGCACGTGCAGCGTGATGTAGTCGGCGTTGGCGTACACCTCTTCGTAAGACGCGGCTTTTTTGACGTGGTGGTTGAGGTTCCAGGCGCTCTCGACAGAGAGGAACGGGTCGCAGCCGATCACGTTCATGCCGAGATGCACCGCCACGTTGGCGACCATGCCGCCGATCGCGCCGAGGCCGATGACGCCGAGCGTTTTGCCCTGCAGCTCGGTGCCGGCGAACTGCGATTTGCCCGCCTCGACCTGCTTGGCCACGTCAGCGGTCCCCGCCAGCGAACGGGCCCAGATGATGCCGTCGACCACGCGCCGCGCGGCCAAAAACAGCGCGCACAGCGTCAGTTCCTTCACGCCGTTGGCGTTGGCGCCGGGCGTGTTGAAGACCACGATGCCCTCTTTGGTGCACTTGTCGATCGGAATGTTGTTGACGCCCGCGCCCGCACGGGCGATGGCCAGCAGTTCGGGGCCGAAGGTCATATCGTGCATTTTGGCGGAGCGCACCATGATGCCCTCGGGGTTCTCCACGTCGGTACCGTAGCGGTACACGGTGGGATCGAGGCGATCGGTGCCGATCTTGGCGATCTTATTGAGCAGCAATATGTTTTTCATCGTCTTACCCTTTCGGATTTTCGTTTGCGAATTTCTTCATGAAGTCGACCAGTTTGACCACGCCTTCGTAGGGCATGGCGTTGTAGATGGAAGCGCGCATGCCGCCCACCGAGCGGTGGCCCTTGAGGTTTTTCAGCCCCTCGGCCGCGGCCGCGGCGGCAAACTTTTTGTCAAGGTCGGCGTTGCCCGTGACGAAGGTCACGTTCATCATCGAGCGGCTGTCTTTCAGCACCGGCGCGATGTAGTAGTCCTGGCTGTCGAGGTAATCGTACAGCAGCGCGGCTTTCTTCTCGTTGCGGGCCTTCATCTCGGTAAGGCCGCCGATGGAGAGCAGCCACTCGCACACCAGTTTCAGCATATAGATGCTGTAGCAGGGCGGCGTGTTGTACATCGAGCCGTTCTCGGCCATGGTCTTCCACTCCAGCATGGTGGGCATTTTGGGGTCGGCGTATTCCAGCAGATCTTCGCGCACGATGACCACGGTCACGCCCGCGGGCGCCATGTTCTTCTGCGCGCCGGCATAGATCACGCCGAAGCGGGTGACGTCGACCGGCTCCGAAAGGATGCAGGAAGACATATCCGCCACCAGCGGGATATCGCCCGTATCCGGCACGGCCGGGTAGCGGGTGCCGTAGATGGTGTTGTTGTAGCAAATGTGCACGTAGGCCGCGTCGGGGCGGAACATATCGCGCGTAAGTGCCGGAACGTGGTTGAAAACGTCGTCTTTCGTGGTGGCGGCACAGCGCACGTCAAAGCCCATTTTCTCCGCCTCTTTGAAGGCCTTGCCCGAGAACTGACCCGACACGACGTAGTCGGCTTTGCCCGTGCGGCCGATCAGGTTCAGCGGCACGGCGGCAAACTG
>CAMZFG010000044.1 GCA_947306035.1 uncultured Clostridia bacterium
GTGAGCGGTCAACGCTTCGTCGGCTGGTTCAACGGCAACGCGGGCTTCGACTTCGCAACGCCCGTCACGAGCGACCTGACGCTGACGGCCCGGTTCGAGAGCACGGTCACGCCGGACCCCGATCCGGTCAACAACTTCACGCTGACGCACCAGGACAACACGTACACGCTGTCGCTCTCGGGCAGCGTCAACGTGGGCGGTTTCATCGGCGTGATCACCGTCAGCGGCGACGTGATCGACCAGACCTTTATCGGCACCGACTGCGGCATCGGCGACGTCAACCGCATCGGCAACGAGATCCACTTCGTCTGGTCGCACGGCTGCAACGTGCAGGAAGGCTTTGACGTTCTCTCCTTGAAGACGGACGGGCAAGCCGCATTGGTCATAGAAGAGATCTACCTGTTCGGCAGCGACGGCAGCATCGTGCCGGCCGAATATCATATCAACGGTATTTAAGAAAAGGAGATATGGTCATGAAAAAAATGAGAAAAATCTCTTTTGCGGGCATCGTGGCCCTGATCGTGTGTCTTTCGTTCTGCTTCGGCGCCATTCCGGCCGCCGCCGTCGGGGCCGACGTCACCATTGAGGCGGACGCGATCACCGTGGCGGCGAACGAAGAGAACGTGTACGAACTGACCGTTTGGGGCAGCAGCAGCACGCCGTTTGCCTCCTATCAGGTCTCGCTGACCCTGCCCTCTTTTGCGAGAGTGGACGCGGTCGAGGCGCTGACGAACGGGCAGGGCGACGTGTTCTCCGGCCGCGGCTACGGCAGTACGGCCGCCGCCACCCTTTCTTCCAACGTCGGCAAATCGGGCAAAGTCGCCCTGTTTGCCGTGCGCTTTACCGTTTCCGACGCCGAGACCGGCAGTTACGCCGTCACGGCGAACAACCTGCGTGTGACCAACGCCGACGCGGTGGAATTGAACGCTGAATTTGCCGCGACCTACGTGCAGGTCGCCACGCCCGGCCAGCGCATCAAAGGCGACTGGAACGGCGACGGCAGCGTGACGCTGACCGACGTCATGGGCATACAGCAGCACATCGTCAACAACATGCTCGGCACCCCGAGCACCGTCGTGTACGAAAAATTCGCGGCCGCGGATATCGACGGCAACGGCGAGATCAACATCACGGACTGCCAGTATATCCAACGCTACATCATCGGCGCCATCGACAGTCTTGACAATATCGGCGGCCACGGCTCCGACGACAAAGAGATCGTCGGCATCCAGGCCTACTATACGGGCGGCGAGGTCATGGTCGGCAACCCCATTCCCCGCGATAACATCGAGGTCTATCTCTGCTACAGCGATCAAAGCGTCGTGCAGACCTACGAATTCAGCATCGGCGATTACGACCAGACGCAGGCGGGCACCATCAGCGTTCCCGTGTGCTACGGCAAGTTCAGCGCCGACATCACGGTGACGTTCTTCAAGCCCGCTCCTTCCCTGCCGGGCACCTATACCGGCGAGGCGGGCACGCTCAAACTCTACTACAACGAGCAGTACGACAGGCGCGTCTTCGGCCTGCAACTCAACGGCGTTGCCGACGAGATCAGCGGCCTGTTCGAACAGGACGACGATACGTTGTACCTCGCGGACAACACCCACTGGTGCGACCTGTACGTGGTCACCGTGAATATCGCGGACAGAACCTTTACGCTGGATAAGACGTACCACTTCAACGAGCAGGGCGACGTCGACTATGACGACTGGCAGGGCACCTACACCGTGAGTGAGGACGGCAGCAGCATCTGGCTGGGTCAGTACGGCGGCTTCATGCGCTTTGAATACGACGAGAGCGGCCAGGTCAATACCGCCATCTACACCGGTACGTATGATATGGGCGACGGCGTTGGCACGGCCTACGTGTTCGGCACCGGCGCGGACGACTGCATGATAGCCGTCGATTTCTGGATCACGGACACGCAGGACCGCGTCATCAGCTTGGAGCCGCCCACTGTCTATCAAGTGCAACTCTTCTTCTACGTGGACGGCGAGCTGTACCGTTCCCCCACGGCCACGGCACCGGAAGGCACCTCTTACAGCGAATTGGCATCTTGGGCTGCCGGCTTCTTCCACGATATGTATCCGGGTGATCTGAACACCGAATGGGATCTCGTGTATCCCGAAGGTGTCACGGACGACACATTGGTCGAAGACGGCGCCACCGTTTCCCTCTACTTCACGACGCCCGCCGTCACCACCTACGCCATGGAGATCACCTTCTACGTAGACGACGAGCAGGTCCTGACGCGGACGTTTGAAGCGACCGCGGGCAGTCTTTACATCAACACGGCCACCGAGGCCGCCGAGTTGTTCATCAGCGAGCTGTACGAATACCCGCTGTCGGATAACTGGCTCCCCGAATACGCCGAGGGCGTGACCAACAACACGACCGTGACGGGCGACGACGCGTTCAGTCTTCACTTTGAAACGCCTGTCTACCGCGTCAACATCCACCTCTACGTCGACGGCGAACTGGTCGACGATGAGCGGTACGTGACCTCGCCTGCCTTCTCGACCTACTACGACGTTGCGCGCGTTGCCGCACGCACTTACAAAGAGCAGCGGCTCACGTCCTATATCTTAAGCGACGAATGGGACTATGAGATCCCCGAGGACGCATCGACCGAAGACCTCGTCGCGGACGGCAGTCTGATCAAGATCTACTACACCTCGGCCGACACCTTCTACGCCGTGGCCGACGACCTGCCGGAGATCTATCCCGTGCTCCACTTTGAGGCGGACGGCACCATAGCCCTTTACGACTATGACGGCACGCTGATGGATGCCGAATTCGGCACGTACGAAATGCTGCGGAAAGACGGTATCGTGCGCGCCTATATCACCAGTTTCGGCAACTACATGGTGTTCGACGGCCCGTCTTTTGTGTACGGCGAGGGTGAAGACGCCGTCAACATCCCGATTCTGACGGCCTTCCGCCACAACGCCGACGAGGCCTGCACTTCCTACAGTTTTGACTTCGGCCCCGCCATGTACCGTTACGACTGCTACGACGACGGGTTCATCGACGTCTACTACAGACGCGGCGAAGACGAGTTGGCGTTCACCGCCAGCACCACCTACGAGTTGAACGCCGAAGACGGCACCATCCGCATCTACGAAACGCTCTACGCCATCGGCGAGGACAACGTGCTCTATATCCCCGTGCCAGAGACCGGCTTCATGTTTGAAACGCCCTTCCCGCTCTGGCAGGACAACACCACGCTCGCCGTGTACGACAACGGGCTTGCCTACCGCATCTACAAGGGGCAGACGGCCTTTGAGGCCTATCCGTGGGAATACATCAACGAAGACCTTATCTATGTCGGTGGCATAAGTTTCCGTTACTGCCGTTGGGCAATCGACGGCCAGTGGCACTTTGTTGAAAACAACTACGATGTGACCGAATGGAAGACCTACGTCTATAACAAAAACGGTACAAACCTTACCGTTTACGTTTCCGATCTGGGCCCGATGATCGCCTATGACGGGCAGCGTGCCAACTTCTGTGAGATACGTGATAACGTGCTCTGCTGCTCCGATTACCACAGCACCGATTACTTCATTCTGGATGGAGGCAACGCCCTGCACGCCAGCCGGAACGTCGTCAAGCACAAATACCGCTTGAGCGAGGAATCGACCGAGATCTTCGAGTACACCGGTGAATTGTTCATCTCCGACGAGAGAGAGGGCGAGCCCCGCTACGCCGCCATTCTCGGCCTCGATCATCTGCCCACCTTTGATCTGTTCTTTACCTACATCGTAGATGAGGACGGCGTCTATTGCCTGTCGCACGACGACATTGAGGTGTTGGATCTGGTCTTTAACGCCGAACAAGGCGTGTACTACATCAGCGCGATCGACGACCTGCAGCACGCCGTGAACGTCCGGTTCGTCAAAGACGATGAGACCGTACAGACCACGATAAACGCCATCCTGTTCCGGCCGCTGGTCAGTTCCCTGCTCGGCGTGCCCGTCATGCTGGAAGGCGACGCGACCAACTATATCGTCACCGGCATCTACACCGATGAAGACCGCACCCAGGCCGTGGCTGACGATTATATCTTCACCGACGTCGAGGGCGCTCTGCTCTTCTACCTGACCGTGGCCGAATGCACGCCCGCCGATATCGTGGGCACGGCCTATGAGCTGGAGCCCGGCGCGCGCATGGATCACCCCGTCATTCTGACGGGCACCGTGACCGGCATTCAGACCAACTACAATCTGTACTATCACAACGTGAGCGTCTGGCTGACCGTAGAGGGGCTTGAAAATTATCCCATTCTCTGCTATCGGTTGAAGGCGACCGGCTTCTCGATCGCGCCCATCGCCGTCGGCGACGTCATCACCGTGCGCGGCACGCTCACCAACTACAAAGGCACCGTCGAGTTTGCCTCGGGCTGCGAAGTGATTGATTTTCAACCCGCCGAACGGCCCGAAGAATGGGACGGCACCGTGACCGTTGACGCCACCGCGCTCGGCAACGAGATCAGCGACGTTCACCTCTACGCCTGGTACTACGGGTGCGACGACAATCCCGTCGCGTGGCCCGGCACGGCCATGACGCTTGAGAACGGCGTGTACACCGGCGTGATCGACACCGAACTGACCCTTTCCGGCATCGTGATCTCGTGGACGACGCCCGACGAAGAGGAGCATCAGACCTACGACCTCTTCCTGCCTGCCTCGCACGTCATCACGCTGAACACGACCGACGTGAAAAACTGACAACCGCATAAAAAACGCAGAAAAAGCGGGAACGGCAAGCCGTTCCCGCTTGTTTTTATGAAAAGTTCAACCCAGCAAAGGCGCCAGGCGCTCGCCGAGTTTGCGGTAATCGTCCACCGGGAGAAAATCGATATCCGAGCGGTAGACCTGCTCGTCGTTGCCGCCCGTGCCGTAGTCGTCGCCGCAGTAGAGGATGTCGCGGTGAGAGAGACCGTTTTGCTTGCAGTAGCGGTCGAGCGCGTACAGTTTGTTGTAGGGGTGGGGCGCGATGTCGAAGGAAGAAGAACCGCCGATGAACACCGTATAGCCCGGAAAAGCGGCCACGACCTCGTCGTAGAACGCTTTGCGCCGACGGCGGTCGGGGTCAAAGGCCAGTTTATCCTCGATGGCGGCTTTGGTGCCGATCAGGGGGAACGTGATCATGCCGGAGGCGTGAAATTCCACCCCGTCCCCCGCGTATTCGGTAAAACCGTGGCGGGCGCGAATGGCGTCGCAGGCGGCCGTCACCGCCTCCCTGTCCACCGGGGCGTGCGCGTCCTCGACGATGACCAACCGCCCCGTCGCTTTGTCGTAGCGCGACACCTGCATGCCGTAGTTGCCGATGATGTCGATGGGGTACTCGTTCATCTGCCCGAAAATGCGCATGCAGGCGCCCGCCCCCACCATCAGCAGGTGGTAGCGCTCCCCGAGCTGATCCAGCACGGCGCGGTTCTCAGGCCCCAGTTTGGTGCGGTGCTGCGTCAGCGTGCCGTCGAGATCGAAGGCGATGGTCTTGTAATCGCTCCGCATGGTATGTTCTCCTTTTCCGTCAGGCGGGATCGCCCGTTTCGTCGGTTTTTTTCTTTTCGTTTTTGCGCCTGTCCACGGTGCGCGCCGCGCGCTGCAGCGCGCCGACCGTATCGGCCAGCACCCGCCGCATCTCCGGCGGCATGGCGCCGTACGCGTGCAGAATGTTGCGCATGCTCTCGCGCTTGTTCCGGTTGATGCCGGAGATGGTCTCCTGCTCCGAACCCTCCAGCACGGTGAACAGCGCCTGACAGAACTCGCGCCGCCTGGCGGGGCTGAGCGTTGTCAGGAACTCGTCGAGTATGGCCTCGGTGCGTTCGCCGAACGCGGTACGGCGCGGCGCCGGCACAAAGCCGTTGCCGAGCACCTGCCAGGCGTACGGGTCGTGCTGGAACACGCCTCGTCCCGCGCTTTGCACCACGTCGTAGCGCTGATCGTGCTCCAGCAGCACCGCCACGAATGACGAGGCAGGCAGATAGGTGCGGATGCGCGCCTGCACGGCGGCGTACGCGGGCGAATAGACGGTGCCGTCGCAAAAGCCGGGCCCGTCGCAGTTGTAAACGAGTTTGATGCGCTCGACGACGTCGGGGGTGCCGTGCACCGCGGCGTACATCGCGAGGTTGCCGCCTTTGGAGTGGCCGCCGAGATACAGCCGGCGCAGGGGGTAGGCCGCCGCCGCGGCGGCAAAATAGCGTGCCGCCATGCGCTGGGAGGGCACGGGGCATTCGTAACTCATGCGAAAATCCTCCTGCCAGCCGACCAAAGAGTCGTCGGTGCCCTCAAAGGCGACGAACAGGCCGCCGCCGGGCAGCAGCACCGAAACGGCGCCGAACTGCACCCCGTGGGCGCGGTCGGTCTGCCGCGCGGCCGCAAACAGCCGCAGAGAGCCGAAGCGCGTCGAGGCCGCCAGCGCGCGGAGCAGCGCGTCGTGCGGGCTCTTTTTGCCCGCCGCGAAATACGCCTCGACCGCCGCGCAAAGGCGCACGGGCTCCTCGTGCGGGTCGGCGGGCACCGCCCCCGTCAGGTCGACGTAGGCCAACACCGAAAAGATCAGGGCGTCCACCGGGCAAAGCGGCGCGTTGCCGAAAGAAAGGTCGCCGCGCCACGCCGCGTAATCGAGTATGTTGCTCACGTCGTTCCCTCCCTTTCTCGCCCCGTCAGGGGGCTTTTACGCTTTGATCTGATAGTGATAAGAGCCGCCGCGCACGGTCTCGGTATAGCCGTTCGGCAGCACGATCTCGGCCTCGCAGCCGTCCGGCACG
>CAMZFG010000045.1 GCA_947306035.1 uncultured Clostridia bacterium
CACTATGCCATCGGCGCTTTCAACATCAACAACATGGAGATCATTCAGGCCATCACCGAGGCCGCCGCGGAAGAACGCTCGCCCGTTATCCTGCAGGTTTCTGCCGGCGCGCGCAAGTACGCCAAGCATGTCTACCTGATGGCGCTTGCCAAAGCCGCCATTGAGGACAGCGGCATCGATCTGGCGCTGCACCTGGATCACGGCGCGGATTTTGACATTTGCAAATCCTGCATCGACGGCGGTTTTTCGTCGGTCATGATCGACGGCTCGCACCACCCCTACGAAGAAAACGTGGCGCTGACCCGCAAAGTGGTGGAATACGCCCACGCGCACGGCGTGGTGGTCGAGGGCGAACTCGGCGTGCTGGCCGGCATTGAAGACGAGGTCTCCGCCGCGCATTCTTCCTACACCCGTCCCGAAGAGGTCGAGGATTTCGTGGGCCGCACCGGCGTCGATTCGCTGGCCATTTCCATCGGCACGTCGCACGGCGCCTATAAGTTCACGGCCGCGCAGTGCACCCGCAACGCCGAGGGCATTCTGGTGCCCCCGCCGCTCCGTTTCGACATTCTCGAAGAGGTCTCGCGCCGCCTGCCCGGCTTCCCGATCGTGCTGCACGGCGCTTCTTCGGTGCCGCAGGAATACGTGAGAGAGATCAACTCCCTCGGCGGCAAACTGCCCGACGCGGTCGGCATTCCCGAAGAGCAGCTGCGCAAAGCGGCCGGCATGGCGGTGTGCAAGATCAACATCGACTCGGATATCCGGCTTGCCATGACCGCGGCCATTCGCCGCAAACTGACTGCCGATCCCGCCGTGTTCGACCCCCGCGCTTACCTGACGGTGGCCCGCGACGAGGTGCGCAAAATGGTCAAACATAAGATCGTGGACGTGCTGGGCTCCTCCGGCGCGCTCGACAAATAAAAAACACGGGGCTGACACGTCAGCCCCCTTGTTATACCCCGGAACGGGATGAGAAAAGGAACGTTTATGAAACATAGTGAGACCTATTATCTCCGCTGGTACGAGACCAACGCGGCGCGCATGCTGCGGCCCTCGGCCCTGCTCGCCCTGATGCAGGAGACGGCCAACCTGCAGTTCGAGCGCGCCGGCAAGTCGCTCGACGTTTTGCGCGACCGCGCGGGGCTGGCCTTTATTCTCGGCCGCCTGTCGCTGGATATGATCAAGCCCCTCTTTGCCTACGATACGGTGACGGTGGAGACGTTCACCTGTCCCTCGCACGGCGCGGGCTATCTGCGCGGCTTTCGTGTGCTGCGCGGCGACGAGGTGGTGGCGCGCGGCGCCTCGCAGTGGGCGCTGGTCGATCTCCCGACGCGCCGGCTGACGCCGGTGGAAAAAGCCCCGTTCGCCTTTGAGGACGAGCCGCCTGAAAAGACCGAAATGCCCCTGCGCTTTGCCGCACCGGCGGACGCCCGCTTCGAGCAGGTCGGCACGCGCGCCGTGGCCTATGAAGACATTGACTATAACATGCACATGAACAACGCGCGCTATCCCGACATGGTGTGCGATTTTCTGCCGGATCCCGCCGCCGTGCGGGTGACAGGCATTTCGCTTTCCTATTTGAAAGAGGCGCCCTACGGCAGCACGCTGACGATCGAACGCGCCGATCGCGGGGCGGGGCTCTTTCACTTCCGCGCCCGGTGCGGCGACGCCCTGTGCCTGGAAGCGCTGGTGCGCACGGAGCCGCTGTAATATTTGGTTTTTCGGAGGTCATAATGAAAAAAGCACTCGCTTTTTTGCTGATGCTCACCACGGTTTTATCACTGGCGTCTCTTGCGGGTTGCCGCAAAAAAGGAAAGGAAGAAGAACCGATGAACGAAGAAACGGAAGCGACGGAAGATTACGGCTATCAGATATACGTTTCTCCCGACGGAAACGACGAAAACGACGGTTCGATCGGGTCGCCGCTTGCCACGCCGGAAGGGGCGCGGGCCCATTTGCAAACGATCATGCCCGAAAGATCCACCGTGTGGCTGCGCGGCGGCACCTACTCTATCGACAATTTCTCTTATGGCGCGGCAGACTGTGAGAACGTGGCTTTCCGCGCCTATCCCGGCGAGGAAGTGATCTTCAGCGGCGGCGTGTGCCTGACCGGCACCTGGACGGGCACCGCCGAGGTCAACGGCAAGACTGCCTGGGTCAAAAAGTTCGATGATATCGGGGCATTCGGCGAGTTCAACACCCTGTTCGGTAAAGAGGAGTTCCTCATCAACGCCAGATACCCCAACGATACCGACTATCTGCTGGCCGCCGCCGGGGCGAACCCCCAGAGTTCCGACTCCAACTTTGCCCACAACCTGGGGCTGGTGACAAAAGCGGGCGACCTGCCCGACCTTTCCGGCGAGGATATGTCGCACGCCTATCTGCACGTGTTCCACTACTGGACCGACGATCTGCGCCCCATCGCTTCCTACAACGCGGCGACGAACACGCTGAACCTCAAAGAGGCCACCAACAACACGGTCAAGGCGAACGACCCTTATTACATCGAAAACGTGCGCTGCGGGCTGACCGAGCCGGGCGAATGGTATTTCGATTATCGCGAACTGACGCTTTACTATCTGCCGCGGAAGGGCGAAACGCAGAACGAAACGCCGATCTACGCCGGGCAGAATCAGCGGCTGATGTCGATCTCCAAAGCCGACAATCTTTCTTTCCACGGCATCAAATTCGCCTATACCAACTGGCTCTACGAGGCGGATCTTCCGCAATCCGCCAAAGGCACGCTCCCCTGCATCGCGATCAGACGCTCGAAGGGCGTTTCGTTTGAGGATTGCGTTTTCAACTGCATCTCTCACTCCTGCATCTCCTTTGGCAATTACCGCGACGTCAACGACGATTGCGCGGTCCTGCGCTGTAAATTCGAGAACATCGGCACACACGCCGTGGTGATCGGCAGCGAGAAAAGCACGACCGGCGTGGCGAAAAACATCACCGTTTCAGATTGCCTGATCGCCCATTACGGGCAAGTGCGGCACCACGCCGTGGCCATTCTGCAGACCTTTGCCGCCGGCAGCAAGATCACCCACAACGAGATCCACGACGGCATGTATACCGCCATTTCCGTCGGTTGGGTATGGGGCTATGAGGAGACCGCCTGCCGGGACAACCTGATCGCCGACAACCTCATTTACAATATCGGCCACGGCCCGCTCTCCGATATGGGCGGCATCTACACCCTCGGCGTGCAGCCGGACAGCGTGATCTCGGGCAACGTGATCCACGACGTCAGGACCGGCGAACTGGCCACCACCTACGGCGGTTGGGGCATCTATTTAGACGAGGGCTCTACCGGCTTCACCGTCAAAGAGAATCTGGTCTACGGCTGCGGCTCTCAGGGCTTTCACCAGCACTACGGCAGAGAAAATCAGGTGGTCAACAACATTTTCGCATTGAACGAGGAGGGCCAGGTGCGCTGCTCCGTCATCAAACCGTCGGGCACAACGCAGATCTACCTGCAAAACAATATCCTTGTGGGCGACGACCAGTTCATGTATCACAAACTGATCAGAAATTGCTTCTCGGACAACCGCAACGTCTATTACGATTACACCAACGGCAGCAACGTGAAAGTGCAAAAGTCGGACGGGTCGGTCTCTTCCGGCAGATCGGGCATGACCGCGTTCGGCTACGGCAAGAACGGCGTGTTTGAAGACCCCGGCTTTGTGGACGCCGAAAACGGCAATTTTACGTTGACGGGCACCACCGTGACCGACAAGATCGGCTTTGTTGCCTTTGACTATTCCAAAGCGGGTTCCTCTACGTTCGGCAGCACCTACTTGATCAACGCGCTGCCCCGGCAGATGGATAGTTACAAGCCGGTGCTCACCAGGACCTATAACAGCGCCAAAAACAAAGCGATCGCAAACCGCAACGAGCAGACGATCGCCGCCCTGAAAGAGGCCTATGAGGCGCTGAACAAATAAAAAGCGTTTTTGCCGATAAACAAAAAAGCCCGCACACGGTGCGGGCTTTTTGCTGTTTTTATTTGAAGTAGCGGTTGAGCAGACCCTCGAACGCCTTGCCGTGGCGGGCCTCGTCACGGGCCATTTCGTGCACGGTGTCGTGAATGGCGTCAAGCCCGAGTTGTTTGGCTTTTTTGGCCAGCTCGAACTTGCCGGCGGTGGCGCCGCGCTCGGCCGCGACGCGCACGGTCAGGTTCTCTTTGGTAGAGGGGCTGACGCACTCGCCGAGCAGTTCGGCAAATTTGGCGGCGTGCTCGGCTTCTTCAAAGGCGGCCTTTTCCCAGTACAGGGCGATCTCGGGATATCCCTCGCGGGCGGCGGCGCGGCTCATGGCCAGATACATGCCGACCTCGGAGCATTCGCCCTGGAAGTTGGCGCGCAGGCCCTCGACGATCTCGGCGGGCACGGCGGGGTCTTTGGCAACGCCGATGATATGTTCGGCGGCCCAGTTGGCGGTCTCTTCTTTGATCTCCTCGAATTTTTCACCGGGGGCTTTGCAAAGCGGGCATTTGTCGGGGCGGACGTCAGACTCGACGATCTCGCCGCAGATGGTGCATCTCCATTTTTTCATGGTTGTGTTCTCCTTGTTTGAATTGATCGGTCGTGCGACCTGATTGTCTTTATTCTATCATATTCCGACGCAAAAAGCAAGAGAAAAAGCGCAAATCGGAAAAACGGCGTTTTTCACCCCGTTGTCGGGGTATCTGTCGGCGGGGCGTTTTTCTTTCGCACCTGCGCGGCCAAAAGCAGCGTGCAAAGAAAGAGCAGGGCGGGCACGGCCGCTGCCAGCAAAAAGGGCAGGCGCAGATCGCCGCCCGCGAGGTCGGCCACGCGGCCCGCGAGCGAAGGGCCGGAAAGGCACCCGACGTCGCCCGCCAGCGCGAGCAGGGAGAACATGGAGATGCCGCCGCCCGGAACGTGCCGCGCGGCCGCGGCGCAGACGCCCGGCCACAGCACGCCCACGGCAAGGCCGCACAGTCCGCAGCCGAGCAGGGCGACGAGGGGCAGGGGCGACAGCGCGGCGACAAGGTAAGCCGCCGCGCACAAAAGCGACGAGCCGGCGATGACGCCGAACAGGGATACGCGGTGCGCGAGCAGGGCATACGACAGGCGGGCCGCGCCCATGAGCAGCGCGAACAGGCAGGGCCCCAGCAGGTCGCCCGTGGTCTTATCCACACCGACGCCCGCGACCGCGAAACTGGAGGCCCATTGGGCCATGATCATTTCCGAGGCGCCGGAAGCGATCATCATGACGAGCATCAACAGAAAAACACGATTCCCGAACAGGCCGCGCAGGTGCGAAAAACCGACGCCGCCCGGCAGGCGGCAAAGGGGCGCGCCCGCAAAGAGGAACACGCCGCAAAGCGGAACGAGCGCGAGCAGGCAGGAAAGCAAGCGCCAGCGTTCAATGCCGAACAGGGCGAAGAACAGCACGGAGAGCGCGATGACGCCCGCCTGGCCCCAGCAGTAGAACGAGTGCAGAAAACTCATCGACGCCGCGCCGTTCTTTTTCGGGCAGGCCTCGATAATGGGGCTGACCAGCACCTCGACAAGGCCGCCGCCGAGCCCCGTGAACAGGGTGGCCAGCAAAAGTCCGGCATAGGGCGAGGGGAACCAGAAAGGGAACACGGCGTAGCCGCAGAGGCCGGCCGTGATCGAAACGTGGGCGACCAGCATGGCCTGGCGCAGACCGATGCGATCCATGAACCAGGCCGAGAGCGCGTCAACGGTCAGTTGAATGGCAAAATTGAGGCCGATGAGCAGCGCGATCTGCGAGAGAGACACGCCGAACGCGTCCCGGAACGTGAGAAAGAGCAGCGGCGCGTAGTTGATGGCAATGGCCTGAGAAACGGAACTGACGTAACAGGCGCGGCGTGTGAGCGCGAACGAACGGTGCATGGATCCCTCCGGCATGGCAAGATGTATTAGCAGTGTATGCGCGACGGAGCAAAAGCGACAAAATGTGACAAAACCCGCCCCGTCAGGCCTTGTTTTCGGCAAACAGAATGGCGGAAAGCTGGCTCTGTATCGCGGCGGCCACGTCGGGCTTGTTCATGGAGTAGAGGTGCACGGCGCGCACGCCGTTGGCGTACAGATCGACGATCTGTTCGGTGGCGTAGGCAATGCCCGCCTGCTTCATGGCCGCGGGGTTGTCGCCGTAGCGGTCGACGATGCGTTTGAAGCGGGGGGGCAGCGCCGTGCCGGAAAGTTTGCAGATGCGGGTGATCTGCACGGCGTTGGTCACGGGCATCACGCCCGCCACCACCGGCACGGTCACGCCCGCGTCGCGGACTTTGTAGAGAAAGTTATAAAAGACGTTGTTGTCGAAAAACATCTGCGTGGTCATAAAGTCGCAGCCGGCCGCCACTTTTTCGGCAAGGCGCCGGATATCCTCTTTTTGCGAGGGCGATTCGGGGTGCCCCTCGGGATAGGCGGCGCAGCCGACGGTCATATCGGGCGCGATCGCTCTGATCTCGCGCACCAGATCGACGGCGTGCGGAAAATCGAAGGCGGTGGCCTCGACGCCCGCCGGCAGGTCGCCGCGCAGGGCCAGCACGTTTTCAATGCCGAGCGCGTCCAGGTCCGAGAGCGTTTGCCGGATCTTGCCTTTGGTGGCGTTGACGCAGGTCAGGTGCGCCACGGCGGGCACGCCGAAATCCTTTTGCAGTTCGGCCGCGAGAGGGCCGGTGTAGCCGTCGGTCGAGCCGCCCGCGCCGCAGGTGACGCTGATAAAGGCAGGGTGCAGCGCGGCGACTGCGCGCGCGGCCTC